>NZ_JBSRVI010000006.1:0-54251 GCF_055134445.1 Arcticibacterium sp. | reverse complement strand
TCTAAAAAAGTCCTTTCGCGAATTCCATTAGCTTCATTCAAGATTTTTCATCAGCCTAAAAAGTAATTACTCTAAAAATAAATCGGACGCTATGGATATTATGAGGTGGAACGCTCATAAACTTAAGGGACAGCCAGACTTAAAACGATGAATTGGTAAATATTTTAGCGAAAACGCAGCACATAAGCAACTCTAAATAAGCACACTAAAGTCATTGCTAAATATATTAGCCAATCTTTGCTAGCAAATTGTGCAAAGTTGCAATATCTTTGTATCAGACAAAAAGAAAAACCTCAAACGCTAATAATATTACCAATGGCAGAAAACAACGAACGCCTAAAAATACTTCAAACCACAATTGACAAATTAGACAAAGCTTTTGGCAAAGGTACTGTAATGAGACTTAGTGACACCAAAGTTTTGGATGTACCTACTATTTCTACAGGATCGCTTGGTCTGGACTTAGCTTTAGGTATAAATGGTTTTCCAAGAGGTAGAGTCGTAGAAATATATGGACCAGAATCTTCTGGTAAAACTACACTAGCCATGCACGCCATTGCAGAGGCACAAAAAGCAGGCGGAATTGCGGCATTCATTGATGCCGAGCACGCTTTTGATAGGCTTTACGCAGAAAAATTAGGAATCAACACCGCCAATCTTCTTATATCTCAGCCAGACTATGGTGAGCAAGCTCTAGAGATTGCGGAACATTTAATTTCTTCTGGAGCTATAGATATATGTGTGATTGACTCCGTAGCCGCTCTTGTTCCTAAAGCCGAACTAGAAGGTGATATGGGAGATAGCAAAATGGGCCTTCAGGCTCGTTTAATGTCTCAAGCACTTCGTAAACTTACTGGTACTATTAACAAAACTGGATGTACTTGCATCTTCATCAACCAGTTAAGAGATAAAATTGGGGTAATGTTTGGTTCTCCAGAAACCACCACCGGTGGAAACGCCCTTAAGTTTTACGCTTCAGTAAGAATTGACATTAGAAGAATAGGCCAAATAAAGAATAGCGACGCCGACATAGTGGGTAACCGTACCAGAGTTAAAGTGGTTAAAAACAAAATGGCACCTCCATTTAAAGTAGTAGAGTTTGATATTATGTATGGCGAAGGGATTTCTAAAGCTGGAGAAGTTTTAGACTTGGGTGTTGACTTAGATATTATCAAAAAATCTGGCTCATGGTTTTCTTACAAAGAAGACAGACTTGGACAAGGACGCGACTCTGTAAAGAATCTTATTAGAGATACTCCTGAACTCTTGGATGAAATAGAAATGAAAATCAAAGAAGCCATCATTGGTAAAGATGAAATACTTCTTGGAAAAGATGCAGAGAAAGAAAAATAGAAATACAAATAAAAAAATACAAAAGGTATAAATTATTATTATTAGGAAAGCGTTAAAGAGTAGGAGACATTCTCCTGCTCTTTTTATATGAAAAAAATCTTCAAGTTCCTCGCTTTAATTTTATTGGTGATATCTCTAACTTTCTATTTCTCATTTTTCAATGAGATTAACTATGGTCTTAAACAAACCAAAGGTCAGTTAAATGTCATTTACAACACCACTCCAATAAATAAAATACTGGAAGATGATAATTTCCCAGATAGTTTAAAGGCCAAAATTCTCTTAATTGAAGACATCAAAAAATTCACTGTAGATTCTCTAGGACTTAAACCTAGTAGAAGTTACAAGGATTATTATGACCAAAAAGGCGAACCCATCATGTGGGTTTTAACAGCCTGTCCACCGTATAGTCTTGAAAATAAAAAATGGAAGTTTCCAATTGTTGGTACTTTCGCCTACAAAGGTCATTTTGATAAAGAAGATGCACTGGAGGAGTTAGCACTACTCAAAAGCCAAGGCTTAGATGCTCGAATTTCTGAAATTTCTGCTTGGAGTACATTAGGTTATTTGTCAGACCCTATTTTAAGTAGTATGCTAGAGTTAGATGAGGGTTCATTGGCTGCACTTCTCATTCATGAATTAACGCATGGCACTCTTTTTGTAAAAAACAACCTAGCTTTCAATGAAAATCTGGCTGATTTTATTGGGGATAAAGGGGCATTACTTTTCTTGAAAAGCAAATACGGCGAAGATTCCAAAGAATTGAAAAAGTACAAAAAAGTAAAAGATTTTAATACGAAATTTTCCAAGCATATCAGGAGAGGTACAGAAAAACTTGACAGCTTGTTTCAAACCTTTTCCCCAGAAATGTCGTCTATAAAGAAGGACCAGTTGAAATATGACCTTATAGATGAGATTATGATTTCCGCTGATACATCAAACAGCAACCCAAAATATAAGTACAAAGGAAGAGGTTCTTTAAACAATGCGTATTTTACGGCATTCAGAACTTATCAAGGAAAACAAAATGAGTTCGAAGAGGAATTAAATTCAAAATTTAACAAAGAATTTAAGGACTACGTAGGACATTTAAAGGACGAATTTCAGAGTTTAGGGAAATAATGAAAAGACGACTAATACTTTTATTGACATTAAGCATAGCCTTTGCTGCATTTATTGACAGGGGCTATCGAACTGTGGAAAATAATAGCTTCCAAGCTGGTGAAAATTATACCTATAAGGTAAAGTATGGCTTCATCACCATAGGGCAAGCAAAGGTAGATGTTCACAGAAAAATATTTGAGGTAAATAACCGACCGTGTTACAGAGTAAATGTTACTGGAAAGACCGCGGGTGTGGCAAGTCTCTGGAAAGTCAGCAATGTTTACAGATCATTTATCGACACCACCGCTTTTATACCTCATAAATTTGAATACAGTGCTAGAGAAAACTCTTATGAAAGAGACCAAACCTTTACTTTTGATCATAATAGAAACACGGTAAAGAAACTGGAAAAAGAGAAAATCACCGAATACAAAGTACCTGAATATGTGCAAGATGTTATATCAGGCTATTACTTCCTCAGAACCGTGGATTTCTCCCATATGAAAATAGGAAGTAGCGTAAAAGCTCCTTTGTTTTTTGACGACGAGCTTTATAACATGCAGGTTAAATATGCAGGTAAAGATGAAATCAAGACTCGTTTTGGTAAAATGAGGGTTCTCAAACTAAACCCTATACTTCCTAAAAACGATTTGTTTGAAGGTAATGAGGCCATAAGAATATTCGTTTCTGACGATGAAAACCGTGTGCCTATTAGAATGGAAATTGAATTTTCTTTTGGGACGATATCCATGGAAATTATCAATTACAAAAATGTCAAAAATCCTTTCATTTGGTCCTGACAGCTTTTCCTTCATATCTTTCAGGCATTAACCTTTCTTTTACTTATTGGTAAATATTTATTAGGACTTCCGAAGTTTCTTTTAAATATATTTATTCATATTTAGGATCTAAAACCTTAAATAAATGAGCCAATCTGAATTGCAAATGGTCATAGATAGAATGATATTGACCATTACAGCCGAAATACCAAATTTTAAAAACAGTCCTATAGATTGGAATATATCAGAGGGAAATGTAGCTCTCTGCATTTTAGACGATTCTGGAAATGTTTACGGAAAAATCTGGGGAAATGACAAAGTAAGAGGTAGAGGATTTTATGATATCGCATATAGAAAAGCTTCCCAAGTTTGGATTACAAACATGAAGACAGGAGAATACGAGGTTGAAGTATTTTCTGGACGAATAAACTATAAAGATTTCGGAATTGAACTACCTGATTTGATGGGATGGGAAGGTGGCCAGCCGATTCAACTTGACATCGACACTAGAATTTATTGTGGCTTTAGTGGCTTTGAAGGAGTTAATGACTTATCTCTGGTTAAAAATGCCGCCGAAAACGCTACATCTAAAACCTAACCGACCTTCTAGTTCTTCCAAAAATATAATAATCCAAAGAGTACCTACCTGGACCCCACATAAATAAAGAAATATAAGGAATAAGAAAAAGTAGTCCTTTTTCCATGCCATCAAAACCTTCTGAGATTTTCACAACAAAAGTAATCACGAAAAGTGTAAAAATGAGGATGGACAATGCCGGTCTGGTAAACAACCCGAACAATAGCAAAAGAGAGCATCCTAGTTCGGCGAAAGTTGCAGAAATTAAGGAAAATCCTTGACCCATACCTATAGGATCTGAGAAGCCAAATTCTCCATTCAAGATTTTTTGCAGCTTTTTAAATCCATGAGGAAGCATTAAAATGGCCATGCCTACTCTTAAAAAGAAAATTGCAAAATCTACATAAGGAGGTAAAGCAGTTACTCTAAAAAATCTATTTAACATACTCAAAAATGTTGTTTATCAAAAAATAGGATAACGGAATAATTCCATCCCGAATTGCCAAGATATGACATTAATTATTCTACTTCCTCATAGTCTACATATTGGCCTCCCTTAAAACCCTTAGTGTCTGTATCCTTAGGAACATAGTCAACATTTATTTGACCTTCTTGCTTCATATTAGATTGCTGACCCTTGTTGGCCTTTTTCTGCTCATTGACCATTTGTTTCCCTACAATCAACCAAAATAAGAATCTTCTTACTGGCGGTACAAAGGCAATTATGAGTATAACGATTAAAATTATTTTGAACATATTGTCTAACTTTTTCTGAAAGTAAAATTATATAAAAGCACCGTTTTTTTCACTAGAGTAACTCTAATAATAACGGCAAAGTTTCCTCGCTGCTTGGTCTTGGAGCATTATCATTTACCAAAATTCCTTTTTTGTCGATAACCATATATCTCGGTATGCTAGAAACCCTGTATTTTATAGAAACATCATAAGAATGACCATTTTCTCCAAAATCTTCTAAACCTAATTTCTGAACTGCCCCCCTCCATTTGTCTAAGTCTTCGTCTATAGAAATGTAAAGAAAAACTATCTCCTTCTTTTGCTTACTTGTAAGCCCTTCATGCATCGCCTTACTATAAGGAAACTCCTGCCTACATGGTCCACACCAACTTGCCCAAAAGTCTACATAAACTACCTTACCTTTAAATTTCTCAAAAGTAAAAGCGTGGTCATTTAGATCCATTATTGCGGGCAATTCAGTATCCTTTTCTTTTGCTTTAGAGAGTTCCGTTGCTCTGCTAGTTTCTGCAGTTAACAGTTCGTCATAAAAAGAGTCCGACAGGAATTCCTTCAATTTGTCACAATAAACCTGGCTAGTCCAAAACCTAAAAGCAGAAGTGCTCAGCACCTTATAGTTATTCTCTATCAGTCTGGTTAAAGTGTAATCTAAAACATCTCCTCTTAAATATTCTTCCGCAAATTCGGCTTTATCTTTCATGGATAAAACACCGTCTGCATATTTATTAAAACCTTTTTTTTCAGAATTAAAATACGTTACAAAATAGGGCAAAAACTCCCTATAAGATTTAGACAGCAATCTTTTTGGATTATTTATCTTATTTAAATCTAAAGCGGAAGTCATAATTCTAGGCAGAGATGTTACTTGCTTTAATCCGGTATTTTGGTTACTTCTGTTAATAGCGTAAGCCAAAAGTAAATGCCAATAATTATAATTAATGTTGGCTTGAGTTAAGTCTATAAATTCCTCTGAAAGTCTGTCGTATTTATCATAAGACTTGAGAAACTCCATTTGCTTATTTCTCTCCTCAAAAAGACTTAATTCCCAGTCATCCACACTAACTTGGTTTAACTTCTCATATTGAATCTTCTTATTGAAATCATCCCCAAATTTCGCATCAAATTCTTCAACAAATTTGGCGTGAGTTGGTTCTTTAAGCAATTTACCGATAACATCCTCTTGAGAAAATGTGGCAAGGGTATAAACATCGTCCTCATTGGCATTGAAAACCTCGGAAAACGCTATCTCATAAGGTGTTAAGGCCACAGAACCCAATAAAATAGAAAACAAAAGAATGGTGTATCTCATAAGTATAATATAGACCGAAATAGATTAGTAATAAAGTCTAAACGATTATCAAATTATAAAGTTCTTCAAATATGCCATAGAATTTCTATATAATTGACTCAAAAGCAGACATAACCCTAAGAACATACACTATTCTAATTACTTTTTTGTCAAAAAGTCTCATTTTTGTGGCTTCAAAATCATCAATCTAAATGAACTTAATTAAAACTCTTCTTCTTTTTTCTATCTCAACTTTGACTTTTGCTCAAACGCCAATTGAATTTGAAATTGACGTCACCCAAAATACGGATACCTTTTACGTTTCAGCTAATTTGGCAGAACCCTTAAGCAAAAACAAGGGATTATATCAATTTGCAGCTACCGCACCAGGCACTTACCAAACTCAAAACATTGGCCGCTTTGTTAGTGATTTTAAAGCGTTTAATAAAAAAGGGAAAGAGATAAAAGTTTCCTATAAAGAACCCAATCAATATATCATTTCTAAGGCAAATAAAGTAAAAAGTATAAGTTATAAGGTCGCTGAGACATTTGACACCGAAGTCGAATCTTACCCAGTTTATATGATGTGTGGCAGTAGCATTGAGGATGACCATTCCTTAATTAATGCTCATACCATGATAGGATACTTTAGCGGCAAACAAAGCCAACCCATAAAACTGAGCATAAAAGGAAGAGATGGATGGCAAACGGGAACGGCTCTTAAAGAGGCTGAGGGTTTTCTATGGGCCGACTCTTTCGATGAAATAGTAGACTCCCCTATTCTTACTGGAAATTTGACTTTTGCAGAAACCAAAGTGGCAGATACGCCTGTTCGCATTTTCACTTATTCTGAATACGGCAAATTTACCTCTCCTGCCCTACTTGAAAACATGAGAGCAATGTTAGAGGCATCTAACCAATTTCTGATAAAGCTTCCTGTTGATAGATATACCTTTCTATACTACTTTATACCTAATCCTGATGGAGTAACCGGAGCTTGGGAACACGCTTACAGCTCTGAATACGTCCTAGCCGAGAACGAACCTACAGCGGCTTACATGAAAGAGGTTACAGATATTGCTTCTCATGAGTTTTTCCATATTGTAACCCCTTTAAATATTCATTCAGAAATTATTGAGTCTTTCAATTTTGTAGAACCTACGCCATCAAAGCATTTGTGGTTATATGAAGGGGTTACAGAATGGGCATCTAACATTCTATTATATCGAGGTGGTGTAGTTGATTTTGACTCCTATATCAAAAATGGCATCCGTCAAAAAGTCCTTATCAATGATAATTATTTTGACAAATCTTGGAGTCTTGCAAGAATAGCAGAAGAGTCTTTCAATGAAGATGGAGCTAAACAATATGGCAATATCTACTATAAAGGGGCATTGGTAGCAGGTTATCTAGATATCAGGCTACTAGAGCTATCCAATGGAAAAAGAGGATTGAGAGAACTTATGCTAGAACTGGTGAGTAAATATGGAAAGGGTAGACCTTTTTCTGAAAAAAACTTTTTCGAGGATTTAGTTAAAATGACTTACCCAGAAATTGCAGACTTTATTCACGATTATATTGAAAACGCTGAGCCGCTTCCTCATAAAGAATATCTTGATAAAATAGGATTGAGTTTCTCTGGTGAAGGAAAAGACTTAGAAATAAGAAAAATAGTCAACCCTAACGACAAGCAACTTTTACTTTTTAACGCTTGGAGCAAGAATTTATAATCTAAAATTAAATGTATCAATTTCTACTTAGCAGCCATTCAATCATTCGCTGGTTAGTATTGTTGGCATTATTAATTTCTACATTTAAAGCATATCAAGGATGGATAAATCATAAAAGGTTTACCATCCTTGACCAAAGGTTATTTAAACTCACCACTTCAATAGTCTATCTGCAATTCACTTTTGGAGTTTTGCTCTATAGTCTAAGTCCAATTGTCAAGCACTTTTGGTTCCATCTCCCTTCGTCCATTCAAATGAGAGAAATCCGCTTCTTTGGCATGGAGCATATTACGATTATGGTCATTTCGGTTTCATTGATAAGTATAGGTGAAGCAAAATTAAAGAAGTCCGATCTGGACATTGAAAAATTTAAGATAATAGCCATTTTTTTCACAATTGCCCTTCTACTAATTCTTTCTTCTATTCCTTGGTCCTTTTCTCCACTTACATCAAGACCGCTTTGGAGATGAAACTTATTCCATAAAAATAGGAGAATAATGTACGGAATATATAACACTTTTTCTTCATAACTTCAATTGTATCAGGCATAAGAAAAGATTTTTTAAGATAAATCACACTTACTGCACTTCTTCAAAGCTTAGCATTTTAATTTCTAAATGGAAGCATTAAACGGCTATTCAAATAGTACCGCTTATTCGAGCTTACATTAAGATTGAGTTTGATATTGCATGATAACGGGTAACCCACTATCTTCATGCTTTAACCCTATTAAAAATCATGAATAAACTCTCTTTACTCCTTTTTCTTAGTACGTTGATATGCTCGTGCACAGAAAGTGAAAAAGGCAGTGACTCCCAAGTAAATATCGTATACATTATGGCAGACGACCTCGGCTATGGCGATGTTGGAGCTTTTGGTCAGAAATTAATTAAGACACCAAACATTGATAAACTGGCTACTGAGGGTATGATGTTAACCAGACATTATGCAGGAAACACCGTATGTGCTCCTTCAAGATGCACCTTAATGACAGGTAAGCATAATGGGCACGCCAGAATTAGAGGTAACAAAAGGGTGCCACTAGAAGACGAAGACTTCACTGTAGCAGAATTACTAAAAAAGGCGGGATACGTCACTGGGATTGTGGGTAAATGGGGACTAGGCGAAGAGCAAAGTTCTGGTATTCCAATCAAACAAGGTTTTGATTACTTCTATGGTTATCTAAACCAAGCCCATGCTCATAACCATTACCCCGCTTGGCTTTATGAAAATGAGTTGAAAGACAGCCTAGGAAATGAAGTGGAATACATGACCACAGGAAATAATGCCGGTATAAGCGGACATTCCACCAATAAAAAAACTTACGCTAATCATAAATTCATAGAAAAAGCAATAGGATTTATTGAAGAGAACAAAAGCAAACCTTTTTTCTTGTATTTGCCTGTTACAGTGCCTCATGCCAATAATGAGTCACAGCACTTTAATGAATCTGGAATGGAAATACCAGACCTCGGTATTTATGCCGATGAAGATTGGCCAGAAAACCAGAAAAGACATGCTGCCATGATCTCTGAGTTGGACAGAACGGTTGGTCTGGTTATGGAAAAACTTAAAAGCGAGGGGCTAGACCATAAAACGCTCGTGATTTTCACTTCTGATAATGGCCCACATGCGGAAGGTGGAGCAGACCCAGATTTTTTTAATAGCAATGGAGACCTTAGAGGTATAAAAAGAGATCTCTATGACGGCGGAATTAGGGTACCAACCATAGCCAGATGGCCCGAAAAAATAAAGGCAGGAACCTCCTCTGACCATGTATCTGGATTTGTAGATTTGTTTGCTACATTGAAGGCTTTGGTAAACGTGAGTGACGAACATCCAACGGATGGCATTTCCTTTTTACCAACTTTGCTTGGTCATGAACAACCAAAACACGAATTCCTCTATTGGGAGTTTTACGAACAAGGCGGAAAACAGGCCGTAATCTTCGATGAGAACTGGAAATGCATTAAACTCTTTTTAAACGACAGTACGAAAAGCAAAGTGGAATTATACAATATTGCTGAAGATCTGGGTGAACAAGTAAACCTAGCAGATTCCAACCCCGAACAACTGGCCAAAGGATTGTCCATTATAAAAAGAGAACATATTTTTTCTCCAGATTTTAAATTCAATTTTGAATGATAAATAAACTTTCTGAAGACCTTCTTCTAGCCGTTAAAAAGAATGAAGAGACTTCAGCACTAGAAGCCCAAATGGCTACGCTAGACCTAAAAGAACTTGAAAACGAAATTTCTAATGATGAAAGTAAAAAAGCCTTTTGGATAAACTGTTATAATGCATTTTATCAAATTCTTAGAAAGAAAAATATGGTAAATCTGTCAGAGATTTACACCACTAAAGCGATTGATATAGCTGGTCAGAAATTGAGTTTAGACGACGTTGAACACGGGATATTAAGAAAAAATCGGATAAAGGCCTCTCTAGGATATCTCCCGAACCTATTCGCACCTGCATTACTAAAAAAACTCGCGGTCGATAAAATTGATTATAGAATCCATTTTGCTCTAAACTGCGGAGCAAAGAGCTGTCCACCTATCGCTTTTTATCATACACAGAAGATAGAACAACAGCTAGAAATGGCTACGATGTCATTCCTAGAGTCTGAGACCACTATTTTCTACGACACCATGGAAATCCAAACCAGCAGCTTACTAAGCTGGTATAGAGGAGATTTTGGTGGCTCCAAGGGCATAAAGTATTTGCTTCAAGAAAAACTTAACATTCCTACTAGAGGATTTAAACTCACTTACAAAACCTACTCATGGGAAGACCAGTTAGGAAACTTTAAAGAGTAAAAATACTTTTACACAAAATTGAAAAATGAATTCAACCCAATCAAAATGAAAAATAATAGAAGGAACTTTCTTAAAAATGTTGCCATAAACTCAGCAGGTTTGGGTTTATTAGGCTCTGTCCCATTAAACCTTTCTGCTCAGAAAAGTATCATAGCGTCGTCATCGTCTACACTTAAAACTTGGGCAAAGCCTAGATTGAAATTTGCCGTCATAGGCATGAATCACGGCCACATTTACAGCATGACAGAAGCCATTAAAAGAGGTGGAGGAGAACTGGTTTTGTTTTATGCCAAAGAACAAGAACTGAATACGGCTTTTGGTAAAAGATACCCCGAGGCTAAACTTGCCAAAAGTGAAGCAGAAATACTCGAAAATCCTGACATTAAACTGGTGCTAAGTGCTGGTATACCCGTTGAAAGAGCTCCGCTAGGAATTCGAGTAATGAAAGCAGGAAAAGATTATATGTCTGACAAGCCAGGCATTACAACCTTGAAACAACTGGCAGAAGTAAGAAAAGTACAAAAAGCGACCAAGCAAATTTATAGCATCGTTTACAGCGAAAGACTTGAAAACAGAGCGACGGTTAAGGCCACAGAATTAGTGGCAAGTGGTGCTATCGGAAAAGTAATTCAAACGATAGGTCTTGGGCCGCATAAAATGAGACCTGAAACTCGTCCAGATTGGTTTTACGATATGAGCCAAGTAGGTGGTATTATTACAGACATTGCTTCGCATCAATTCGACCAATTTTTACACTTTACCAATTCTACGGAAGCCAAAGTTCTGGCCGCTCAAGTAAAAAACATCAATCACCCCCAATACCCCGGTTTTGAAGATTTCGGGGATGCTATGGTGACCGGAAATGGCGGTTCTGGATATGTGAGAATAGACTGGTTTACACCTGACGGCCTTAAAACCTGGGGAGATGGAAGATTGACAATTTTGGGAACGGAGGGCTTTATTGAAATAAGGAAAAATATTGATATCGCGAGGTTTGATTCAGGAAACCACCTTTATCTGGTCGACGGAAAAGATACCATTCACATGGACTGCAAAGACGTAGATTTACCCTTTGGTTCTCAAATGGTAGATGATGTATTAAATAGAACAAATACCGCTATGACACAAGAACACTGTTTCTTGACCATGGAATTAGCGTTAAAAGCTCAAAAATTAGGACTAAAAAACTTTTAAGTATTATGTTATTTAAAAATATACTTTTCGTACTCTCTCTTTTCCTTATCGTTTCGTGTGGCTCTGACAATCAATCTATGACTAAAGAGTCTCAAGAAAACGTCCCCCCTCAGCCCAATATTTTATGGATTTCGGCAGAAGACTTAAGTCCCAGAATGGCAGCTTATGGCGACTCCACTATAGCTACTCCAAACCTTGATAGACTAGCAAAAGAAGGTGTTGTATACGACCATGCTTATACATCCGCAGGCGTATGTTCGCCTAGTAGAAATGCTATTATTACGGGCAGATATCAAACCAGTAACGGTGGACAGCATATGAGAACCATGGGCATACATGAGCCTGTGGAATTGGGTCTGCCGTCCATGTACAACTCCGTACCACCTGCAGATGTGAAATGTTTCCCTGAATACTTAAGAGCTAAGGGTTATTATACCACCAATAACGACAAAACAGACTATCAATTTACCGCCCCTCCTACCGTATGGGATGAAGTAAGTAAAACAGCAGACTGGAGAGGAAGACAAAAGGATCAGCCCTTTTTCTGTGTTATCAATTTCACGACTACGCACGAATCTCAAATTTGGGCGAGAGCCGATCATGAGCTAAGAGTGGATCCAGCCAAAGTGCCCCTTCCACCCTACTATCCAGATAATATAACCTCAAGAACAGATGTAGCCAGGCATTACAGTAATCTTTCTGAACTGGACGACCAAATAGGTGAAGTACTGGCTAAGTTAGAAGATGACGGACTCCTAGAGAATACCATTGTTTTTTTCTGGGGAGACCATGGAGACGGACTTCCTTTTTATAAAAGAGAAGTTTACCGAAGAGGTTTGCATATTCCTTTAATTGCGAGGTTTCCAAACAAGGAAAATGCGGGTACTAGAAACAACGATTTTATCAATGCTATAGATTTTGCACCAACCATGTTATCACTAGTGGGTATAGAAAAACCTTCTCAGATGCATGGAAAGGCTTTTTTGGGCGAATTCAAATCCGACAACGATCATGAATTTATTTTTGGTGCAAGAGACAGAATAGACAACGATTATGACCGCGTTCGATCGGTCATGGACAGGAAATTTCAATATGTCAGAAATTATGAACCTGAAAAACCATTATATATGGATGTGGACTTTAGGAAAGGAATTCCTACCATGAAAATGCTTCTGGCCATGAAAGATGAAGGAAAACTCAATAAAGAGCAGTCCTTTTGGTTTCAAGAAACCAAGCCCAAAGAAGAGTTTTACGATTGGACAATAGATCCTTACCAATTAAATAACTTGGCAGAAGACCCCACTTATTCAAAAGAGATTAAGCGATTAAGAGACGTCATGGACAATTGGATAGCATATACTGAAGATTTAGGAGCTATTCCAGAGACAGAAATGCTAAAAAATATGTGGAATGGAGGTACTTCTGCACCAATCACATCAGACCCTATTGTTTATAAAACCGGTAATAAGGCAAAGCTCATGAGCATGACCGAAGGAGCCTCTATTGCCTACCGTATAAAAGGCGTTAAGAGGTGGGAAGTTTATACAGAACCCTTCATTTTAGGAAATGGAACTTACGAAACTATGGCCATGCGAATAGGCTACGAACCTAGCCGTATTAAAGAGTTTTAAGGCTTATTAGGTCTTGTAGCACAGAATTTATCTCATAGCTCTCTTTTTTTGCGAAAGAGGAATTGTATATATTGGCCTCTCATACTAAAAAGTACCATGAAAAACATTTTCGATTCGGCGGTTACAAATGAAGTTATTCACAGAATAAATCAGCTAACACCTGAAACTCAGGCACTATGGGGTAAAATGACGGTGGCACAGATGTTGGCTCATAACTGCGTTACCTACGACATGATTTATGACGACTCCTTTCCAAAAGCGGGAGCGTTCAAAAAAATCATTATGAAGCTTTTTGTAAAAGGCATAGTGGTAGGTCCTAAGCCATACAAAAAAAATAGTCCTACGGCACCGGCTTTTGTGATTACGGATAAAAGAGACTTCCAAAAGGAGAAGAAAAGATTGATTGAATTTCTTAATAAAACGCAGCAACTAGGTGGTAGTTATTTTGATGGTAAAGAATCCAATTCTTTTGGAAAACTAACAGAAAGTGAATGGAATACCATGTTTTATAAGCATATAGATCACCATTTAACACAATTTGGAGTTTAATAGAATGAGATTAGAGGAACTTAAGCGTCCGCCATTTCTTCAAAAAGGAGATACAATAGCCGTGGTTTCTTTATCTTCTGTTTTAGATGAGAAGCGGCTTTTATTGGGTCAAGAAATCATGCATGAACAATTTGGACTCAAAACACAGTTAGCAAATAATGTGCTTAATGTTTATCATAATTTTGCTGGAACAGATTCTGAAAAGATAAGCTCATTTCAACAAATGCTGGATGATCCTAAGCTTAAAGCGATAATAGCGGGTAGAGGTGGCTATGGTGCTTCAAAAATCATTGACAAAATGGACTGGACGGCCTTTAAGGAAAATCCAAAGTGGATTGTAGGTTTTTCGGATATTACGGTCGTTCATCAGAAAATACAAAGTTTAGGTTATCAGTCCATTCATGGGCCTATGATGGTCACCTTAAGTAACGATAAAACCTCCACGACCTCGCTTAAAAATGCTCTTATGGGCAAAAAACTCTCCTACAAAGAACGTGGACACGATTTTAATAGGATAGGAAAGGCTAAAGGTCAAATTATTGGAGGAAACCTTTGCCTTTTGGCTCATAACATTGGTTCGCCCTCAGACATAAGTTTTGACAATAAAATTCTTTTCCTAGAAGATGTAGGAGAATACTATTATAATATGGACAGGATGATGGTTCAGCTAAAAAGAGCCGGAAAACTGCGTAAGTTGGCAGGCCTTATAGTGGGACAATTTACTGACAATAAAGACAATAGCACACCTTTTGGAAAATCTGCCTTTGAAATAATTCAAGATCATGTAAGTGAATATGATTATCCTGTTTCGTATGATTTCCCGATTGGGCATGCCCAAGAAAACCGAGCCGTGAGGTGTGGCGAAATAATGAAACTAGGCGTTCTAAAAAGCAGCGTTAAACTAAGCTCTTAAAAACTAAAAAATATGAATAATACCAATCCTCTAAAAGAAATTCAAAAAATTTATATGATCAGTGCTTTCGGAATTTTACTTCTAGCAGCGGTTTCCTTTTATCTCATTCAATCTGGTAATGCTGGCCGAAATGCAGATTATATGGATATTCTCTTTAAAGCTATTCCTATGTCCATCGTTATAGGTCTTTCTGCTTCATTTTATTTAGGTAATAAGCACCTAAAAACAGCCTTAAAAACGAAAGGACTTAGCCAGAAACTTGAGCATTTTAAACAGTCCACTTTGATCAAAAATGTTTGTTTAGCGATACCCGCAGTGATAGCTTCTGTGGCTGCCATTCTTACAGGGGAATCCCAGTTTTTGTTTATATCATTGGCTATTTTGGTGGTTATGTTGATCGCTTTTCCATCTAGAAACAAAGTTGTTTCTCAGTTAAAGTTGGAACAGAAAGATATTACGGAACTGGACAAATGGATGTCTAATTAATTGTTTTAATTGCAATGAAAGAAGTTTTAGAAAAATTCTACACAGCGTTTTCAGGAAAAGACGCCGAAGCCATGGTCTCTTACTATCACGATGACATTTATTTTAAAGACCCTGCATTTGGAATATTAAAAGGTAAAGACGCTAAAGATATGTAAGAATGCTCTGCAAGAACGGCGGAACTGATACCGTAATAACCTTTTCTGAACCTATAGCCGACCAAACCAAAGGACTTGTCAAATGGGAAGCACGTTATACTTTTAGCAAAACGGGCAAGAAAGTTCATAATGTAGTTTTGGGGAAATTTAAATTCAAAGACGGGAAAATTATTGAACATATTGATACTTTCAACTTATACACTTGGGCTAAGCAAGCCATGGGATGGAAAGGCATTTTACTCGGTAACACCAGATTTTTTAGAAAGCAATTGCAAAAAACGACTGGAGCGGCTTTAGCAAAGTTTCAGACCATCTGAAACCCTTCAAAAAAAATAGACCTCAAAAGCCTTCCTACAAACATTGGGAGGCTTTATTTATATCCGGTTCAAGCTGCCACATATCAATAAATGCCATTTATCTCCAACTAATACACTTTGAACTTCCAAATAAAGCCTTTCACCGCTATGTCACTTTTCAGATGAGTGATACTGCAACTTCCTGAGCCATCTCGTCATCTGAAGTACAAATTAGTTCAAAACCACTCATCCAGTTTATTGAACCACTTGTGTATAAACTATTACCTTGTTATGCATAATACCCATAATTTTGAACCAAGATTTAAAGGGAACCCGTTGTTCAACCCTCTGTTTCTCCTTGATCTAAAAAAGCTATTACGACATAAAAAATACAAAAAAATGAAAAAACTATTACTTAGCTTCTTCGCCCTTACAATGACATTGAGTTCATGGGCACAGTCTACTTATTCGGTCACAGGAAAAGTACTTGACGAAAATGCAGATGTGCTGCCGTTTGCCAATGTTCTTTTACTAAACTCCTTGGATAGCACATTGTCCAGAGCCATTGCTTCCGATATGGATGGAGAATTCTTCATGGATAACATAAAATCTGGAAACTATTTTGTGAAAATATCCATGGTAGGTTATTTAGATTTCCTTTCTCCAAAATTCAAATTAAATTCAGATTCGCCCATCTTTAAATTTCAACCTATCAAACTTCAAATATCTGCAAATGAACTTGGTGAAGTAACTGTCGTAGCTAAAAAACCATTCATAGAACAACAGATAGACCGCATGGTTCTCAATGTAGAAAACAGTATCGTGGGAAGTGGCAACACCGCCCTAGAAGTTTTGGAAAAAGCACCAGGAGTGGTAGTTGATAGACAAAACAATGCCCTAAAATTAAAAAACAAAAATGGTGTCCTGGTACAAATTGACGGAAGAAGGAGTTATTTATCTGAAGAGGCTCTCATGCAAATGTTGAGTAACATGAACTCAGATGAAATTACCTCTATAGAAATCATCACCAATCCTTCTTCAAAATATGACGCCTCAGGGAACTCAGGTATCATAAACATCAAACTCAAGAAAAACAAGGCATTCGGAACCAATGGTACCTTAGTTTTATCTGCTGGAGACGCCTATCTTCCAAAAGCTACTGATGATCTTTACAGAGGCTCGGCTAATCTGTCCTTGAACCATAGAAACGAAAAGTTTAACGTTTTTGGAACAGGGAATTTAAGCAGAAACGCTTTTTATAACGATAACCACCTCATGAGAACCACTAACTTTGAAGGACTTAAAAGTACGTTTGACCAAACTTCACAAAGGAACGGAAGTGGAATATACAGCTCGGCTAGAATTGGAGCAGACTTTTTTGCGAATAACAAAACTACGATAGGTGTCATGCTAGACGCCAACAACTGGAACGGCACCATGAAGTCAAACGGATTAACAAACATTATGGAAAGCCGTAGTGACATAGAAACAAGAAGCTCACTTATTCCATTATCTAACCGAGAAATGGACAACTGGAACTACTCGGCCAATTTTAATTTAAAGCATAACTTTAATGATAAGGGCAAAGAGATGACTTTTGATGCAGATTACAGCGGTTTTAATAACTATGCCTTTCAAAGTTTTGACACAGAGTATTTTGACGCCAACAAAATCATCACCAATAATATTATTCAGCGAAACACTACACCATCAGACATCAACATATATGCGGCTAAAGTAGATTTTGTAATACCAACAGCGGATAAATTTAAAATTGAATTTGGAGCTAAAACGAGTTTCGTGAAAACAGATAATGACTTTGCGTTTGAAACAAGAATAGACCAAGAATGGATTATTGACCCAGGTAAAACTAACCATTTCATCTATACGGAATTTGTGAATGCCGCATACTTTAATATTGGAAAACAATGGAATAAAATAGGTTTCCAAACAGGTCTTAGAGCAGAGCACACGCAGTCTGAGGGTAATTCTTTGACATTAAATAAAATAGTGCCACGCTCTTATTTAAGCTTATTCCCTACCGCATTCTTGAATCAAAAAATAAACGACAAAAACAATCTAAGGTATTCTTACAGCAGAAGAATTGGAAGACCAAACTATCAGCAACTTAATCCTTTTTTATTCTTCTTAGACCCTTATACTTTTGAAAAAGGATATGAATATTTAAAACCGCAGTTTACCGACAATTTAGAGCTTACTTACTCTTATAATAATGCGGTATCTTTAACCTTGGGTTACGCATATACCAAGGACAATATGTTTGGCGTAATAGAGCAAGATGACCAAACTCGTCAAACTTTTCAAACAAACACCAATTTAGAAAAGGTAGAGAATTATTCTGCAAACCTATCTTTCCCTGTTCCAATCACGAAGTGGTGGAATATGCATAATAATGTAAACTTATATTATGTAAGATACCAAGACAGTAATTTAAGTGGGGGTGTATTAGACGTAGATCAAGTGGCCTTTAACTTTTATACCGGAAGTACATTTACCATGAAAAAAGGCTGGTCTGCTGAAGCTAACATGTGGTTTAACTCACCGCAAGTTTTGGGAATTATCAAACAAACTTCTCCTCAGTATTCTGTCAATGCGGGAGTTCAGAAAAGTTTCTGGGATAAAAAAGCTCGTTTAAAATTAAACATCAATGACATATTCTTGACGTCCTTCTTCAATGGTGCCATTGATTATCAAAACATAGATTTAAAAATCGAAAACAGGTGGACAAGCAGGAATGTAAATCTTAGCTTCACCTATAATTTCGGTAACCAAAACGTAAAAGGTAGCAGAAAGAGAAGCACTGCCACAGAAGAGCTAAAAAGCCGTGCAGGCGGAGGTTCGAATTAAGACTTTTAGGTACAGTTTAAATGAAGGTAAAAGAGCCTCTGACACGTTTCAGAGGCTTTTTCTATATAGCCTCATAGTATTTTAGTGCCAAATCTTCAACAAAAGTACTTTCGGATCCAGCCTGCATAAAACCAACGTGCCCCCCTTTTTTGGGTTTAACCAAATGAAGCTTACAGTTATTTTCTGCGGTACCTAAATCATAACAGGAGTTTCCCAAAAAGGGGTCGTTTTCTGCCTGCACAATTAAAGTAGGTACATTAATGTTTCCCAATATGGGCTTAGCAGATGCTTTTTTGTAAAAATCCATGGCGTCCTTATAGCCATGAAGTGGTGCCGTGTATTTATTATCGAACTCAAAGAAATCTTTGGAAGGAACATCTAGGTCTTTGTGATTAAGGAGTGGATTATCAGGAAACTGACCTGCTTTATATTTAATCTTAACAGCAAGCTTATTTAAAAAACGCTGCATGTAAAAGCGTTTCCATTTTTTCTGAAGTTCTAAAACAGAATCTTTTAAATCTAATGGAACAGATGCCACGGCTGCAAAGATGACTTCTTTAGGTAGTTTTTCTGGGTGCTCGGCTAAAAGTCTCAAAGTTAAACTACCACCCATACTAAACCCCGCCACCACTACTTCTTTATAGTTCATTTCCTTTAGGGCATATTCTAATACATACCTTAAATCTTCGGCATCTCCATGATGATAAAACCTTGGTAGTCTATTTATTTCTCCACTGCAACTTCTGCAATTCCAGCCTAAACCATCAAAACCTTGATCTACAAATTTCTTGATCATTCCAGTGACATAATGCCTGCCGGCATCACCTTCTAGACCATGGGTCACTAATATAAGTCTATCGCTACCCGTTTTAACCCACTCTAAATCTAGAAAATCGGTATCTGGTAGCTCAATCCTTTCTTTCACATAAGGTAAGTTTACCGTTCTAAAATAGCTCGGATAAATGGTTTGAAGATGGCCGTTAAACTGCCAAAAGGGAGGTTTAAAAGAAGTTTTCAATGATTTAACTGTTCTAAACATAAAAAACACCAGCACATTAAAACAATGTACTTAATGATAACCTAACCCCAAAACCATAGTGATAGTTTAAAATTTGATAAAAAGAATGCTTTCGCTTTTCTTTGTAAAAAATTAACCCACTATACCTTCTTAAGAAAAGAAGACATAGCGGGTCAGTAGAATAGCTTTTTCAAGCTTATATCACATTATAAAAACAGCTTATTAGGAAAGCTAGTTTTAGTTTAACGCATAATTGCTTTTTTGGTTAATCTCTCCTTTTCATTTATAAATGTTACAAGAAGGACACCACTTGGACTGTTTATTGGACTAATTTGATATCCTTCTGATGTTAGGTTAATGTTATAAGAAATATCTCTTCCTGTTATATCAGAGATGCGGACCATCGGGTTATTCATATTAGTCTTTACTTCTATCCTATTATTTTTAACAGGGTTTTCGAAGACCATATAACTCCCTCCTTTTTCATAATTCACAGAAATAATCTTGGAAAAGACAAAACCTCCGTCCATATCCCTCAGTTTTAATCTATAATAGTTAACCCCTTCGATTGGGCTCATATCATTTTCATTGTAAATAAAGGTATTGGCATTATTAACCATTGCAATCCCCTCAAAGCTTTTTGCATCCCTGCTTCTTTCTAAAACAAATGAATGAAAATCCTGATAGTCCGAAACTTCCCAAGAAAGCTGAACCCTTTTTTCGATTTGCGTTCCTTTCAAAGAATGAATCTTTACTGGAAAAACACCCCCATTGACCCCTACGGTTGGCCCTGTTTTTAAAGTGTTATTTGTTAAAGCACCAGTTTCTATGATTGAGGTTAGTTGAAATGAATCTTTTGGAAGGTTACTCAACCAAATGACACCATCACCGCTGAGAAAATCTTCCCCTCTTAACACATCTACAACCTTCTTAATTAATGCACCTAAAAGATCTAAAGGATTTTTTACCCAAGTTTCCACTTGTTCAATATAGCCCTCTACAAACTCACCACTTCCAGCTATGATACCATCATTAATCATATTTCCCTTAATTAGAATATCACCTTCCACAATAATTTGGTTGTTATTAACACCTGGAATATTTGTGGCTCCAGGTACTCCGATTTGGAGGTCGGCACCTACTCCTATATAACCGTTATTATTAAATACTCCGTGTGAAAATAGATCCCTAGTTACATCTATTCTTGCAGAAGAAGCATTCGTAATTGTCCCTAGAGCACTCTCTAAATAACCGGCCAACACCCTTCCTCCATTTAAATTGTTCAAGGTGCATCCTGCTAGTCTAATTCCTGCTTCACCTAAGACATCAAAGTCCATGACGGCATTTTCTCCATCATTATTTATCAAACAACCAGCTACTATCTCAACAATTCTATCTCCAAGCAAATTGACTTGAGCAAAATTATTCAAAACGCCAATTTGTATAGGAGAGACCAAATAAGTTGTACCATCGGCATACTGTCTGTTATGTATTATACTGATAGAGTCTTGGTTAATATTAATAGTTCCAAGATTAGAAGCACCTAAAATCTCTATGCTTTTACAACTCAGGTTTATGATACCCGAATTTAAAAGATTTTGGGTAAGTAATGAACCCGAATTAAAGGTAAGTAGCCCACCTAGATTATTCCATAAAGTATCTCCAAAAGTGACCGGACTTGATGTATCACAGATAAGCGAACCTCCGTAATTCTTTACTTTTCCTGCCAAGTTAATTACTGGATTACCTAAACCTATCTCCACTAAGCCACCGGTGTTAATGCCTAAATCAAAATTCCCAGAAAACCCTGAAACGGATAAGGCTGGAGCTGCAGGAATCCATTTTCCATTTTCTGTGACACAAATAGATGCCCCGCCTAAATGGTCTGTAATAAAGCCAGTCCATTCGGAATCAACACATATCCCACCATTATTTGATGGTAAATTGGCTGCTCCAGTGGCTACAGTCCAACCAACCCCGCAAACGCATTGCCCTATTAATATATAAGGCATAAAGAGAAATGAAAATAAAATTATCTTTTTCATGGCGTATGGATTTAAGGTTGAAACTGATTAGAACCAAAATCGGATACGGAACCCGTCTTCAGGGTAAGAGACGCCACTGAACCTAAGTTTTTTAGTTTAGGCTTTTGATAATTCTTCTTTCTTGAGAAACTGCTGTTTACTATGTGAACCTTTTTCATGATTGTATATTTTTACTAAAACTTTTGAGTATTACAATCTGAAAAAAGGGAAAACTATGCCATGAGGTTGGGAAATTTTGTTCAATAAAAAGAAATATTAATTTATTGACAATTGTCAATAAATTTAAGATGCAAATAACCAAAAAATGATTCGGCTGAATTCCATGCCAAAATAAGGAAACGTCTTAAAAAGAAAAAGCCTCTCTAAAAAGAGAGGCTTAAGTACCCAGAGCCGGGGTCGAACCGGCACGATATTGCTACCATTGGTGTTTGAGACCAACGCGTCTACCAATTCCGCCATCTGGGCCTAATTCGTGTTGGGAGTGCAAAAGTAGAGTATCGGACACTATTCACAAAGGTTTTTCAAATCTTTTTATAAAACTTTTTTAGGTGCCCACTTTACCTGCTATTCATATCTTAAAGATTCTATTGGATCTAGCTTTGAAGCCTTGTAAGCAGGATAAAAACCAGAAAGCAATCCTACACTAATACAAACCACCAAGCCTATCAAAATCCAACCCCAAGGAACAAGAAAGCTAGATTCATCAAACATGAGTGAAGAAACCAAGTTTCCGCCCAAAATACCTAGCAACACGCCTACTATGCCACCGAATAGGCATATAATAATCGCCTCTATTAAAAACTGCAATCTTATTTTCATTGGGCTAGCCCCTAAAGCCTTTCTAACGCCTATTTCTCTGGTTCTTTCTGTAACAGATACCATCATAATATTCATTAGAGCTATGGAAGCCCCTAAAAGCGTAATGATAGATATAACCAAACCTCCTATCTGCATGCCTCCTGTAATATCCTCTGTTTGTTTCACCAGACTATCGGCTCTTTCTACCTTAAAGCTATCGTCTGCACCTATTTTATCTCCCCTCACCCTTCTCATTACTGCGGTAGCCTCACCTATGGCCTCTTCAATATTTGAAACATTCTTAACGGAAGTAGTTATCTCATAAGAAAATGAACCATTGGTATCATATTGCCTTCCCACACTCAGTGGAACTAATATAACTCTATCATCTCCGCCTCCAGATAAACTACCCTTCTGATCAAGAACACCCACTACCTTAAACTTATCTCCGTAAAACGAAATCTCCTTTTCTAAAGGAGACTCTTTCGGAAAAAGTGTTTTAGCCAGTTCAAATCCAATCACCGCAACTTTGCTGGATAATTGAAGGTCTATCTGACTAATATTTCTTCCGTTTTGAAGCTCGTAGGCCTTAATGCCCAAAAACGCCTCATCTATACCTATAATTCTGGTGTTAGGATTCGTTTTGATGGAGCCTCTTTTTACCTCCGCACTTCCAGTAACACCCGTATATACACTCACCAAAGCAGTCTCTTCCTTCATAAAGAGCTCCTTAAATTTTTTGGCCTCTCTGTAAACTATTGGAGGAACTTTTTTCTCCTTAATACCACTGCCTCGTCCTTGTCGCTGTTCCACTAGAATGTCAAAAGTATTCGCACCAAGACCCGCCATACTTTGATTTACATTATTTTGAATACCATCTACAGCAGTAAGAATGCCTACCAATGCCAAGATTCCAAAAGCAATGATGGCTGCCGTTAAAACTGCTCTAAGCATATTGGCTTGAATAGATCTAAATCCCTCCGCAACATTTTCTTTTAAATTCATCTCGTCTAATTGGATCAATTATTGATTTTTAAACTATTTGACAGCATTTCTTACACTATTCGGAAGCCAAATCGGTTATATTTACAAAATTGGACAGAGTAATTAAAACTAACAAACCAATGAAACGAGTCTTATTGCCGCTTATCATTTTTTTGACTATTTCTGGGTCTCTCAGAGCCAATCAGCTCTTAATTCCTATGGATAATACGCAAACAAACCATCTTAAATCTTATGGTTTGGTTTATTGGATATTGGCAACTTACGAAATCGAGGTGGATTGGTTACTCAATTATAGAGGAGGCAGTTTTATGGTCCCAGTGACCCAAGAATTTATCAACGAGTGCATCATTAGAAATATTAGTTACGAAGTAATTTCTGAAGCTGACGGAGCTCAAATATTAACGATAGTAAAAAATCCAGATGCAAATATGGATGCCGTTAAACTTCAAAAGATACCCAAAATAGCTGTTTATTCACCAAAAAGCACTCAACCTTGGGATGATGCCGTAACCATGGCACTCACCTATGCCGAAATTAAGTATGAAAAGATTTTTGACGAAGAGGTATTAGAAGGAAAACTTCCAGAATACGACTGGCTGCATCTCCATCATGAAGACTTTACTGGTCAATATGGCAAATTCATTAAAATGAGAGGCCAGTCCTGGTATCAGCAGCAGCAAATGGAAGCAGAGGAAATAGCAAGCAAATTTGGCTACGATAAAGTGAGTCAATCTAAACTGGCCGTAGTTAAAAGAATAAAAGAGTTCGTATTAGGTGGCGGCTACATGTTTGCAATGTGCAACGCCACAGACACCTATGACATCGCTTTAGCCGCAGATGGATTGGATATTGTAGAAACACCTTATGATGGTGATGCCGCCGACCATTCCGCCGATTCTAAACTTGATTTTAATAGCACTTTTGCTTTTAAAGATTTCTCTTTGATTTATGACCCGTATACCGTTGAATTTTCAAATATTGACAATACAAGCCAAGAAAGAGGCATACAAGAAAATAATGACTATTTCAATCTCTTCGAATTCTCAGCAAAATGGGATCCTATTCCTACCATGCTAACTCAAAACCATCATAACCTTATTAAAGGATTTATGGGGCAAACTACCGCATACAAGAAAAACCTTATTAAACCTGAAGTAGTTATACTCGCCGAAAACAGAGAATTAAACGAAGCCAGATATATTCATGGAACAGTAGGCAAAGGGTTTTGGACATTCTATGGTGGCCACGACCCAGAAGATTATCAGCATTATGTGGGAGAAGAGCCCACAGATTTGAATTTACATCCAAATTCTGCAGGCTATAGACTCATCCTTAATAATGTATTATTTCCTGCTGCCAAAAAGAAGAAACTTAAAACCTAGGCGTGTACTAACTCTCGTTTTGTTTCATTAAAACGCTCTGTTTCTTCAAGAGCAGAATAGCTCGTGTACAAATACCAGCTAGAAGCCATCAAAACTATATTCTTAACAATGTATTGTCCTGTTAAGGTCAATATCATAAAAGATTGCCATATTTCTGCCCTTAGAAGAATTAAGGGTAAGAAAGCACAAATCATGTGCATAAAAAGAGCATAAAATGCTATTTTGGTAAGTTTCGGAAAAAGCCAGATTAACCCTAATGCACATTCTCCAGCCCCAAAAACAGTTAGAAATGAATCAATATCCATGAATGGAGAAAGTGTTAAGTTGAACAACTTTACCACCAATTCCTCTGCAGGTGACACACCAATAATTTTCAAAAACCCAAACCAAAAAAACACGACAAAAAGTGCCATTCTGTTTATTTTATCTACATTTCTAGTAGACCTTATATTTTCTATCATTATATATCTTGTTATGAGACACAGCCGAAATCATTTGAAGTATGAATCGGCCATATACTCTTTGTGCTTTTAAATCTGATTTAATGTATTTGGCTGCCAATGCTTTTATGACCTATCCCAATAGTTAAACCGAAATTGATAAGATAATCGGCAAACGCAGCATCACCCGCCCTTGGCGTTCCCGTGAGTTTTTCAGTTTCCAAGTCTGTCAAACTCTGAGGTCTGTTTCTGTACAACACTACCGGTACATTTAGACTAACCATCACTTGATTTTTCATAAAAACAACCCCTGGATCTAAAGAGCCCGCCATTCCTGGTCTTCTAAACCCTAGGCTACCTCCTATGACATCTTTTACAGGAACGCCTTCAAATCTTCCCCCTAAGCTTAGGCTTAAATTTGGGTTAAAAAATGAATAGCTTAGTCCAGCAGAAAGGGAATATTGGTCAGTCACCGACATAATAGACTCGTTTTCTAAAAGAGGGCTTAAGGTTTCTCTATAAGTTCTTGTATGATTGACTTCTTTAGGATTAGAAAGATAAAACCCAGAACCATATACGCTAAGTCTCGTTCCTAATTGCTTAAAACCTTGTAAACCTAAAGTAACACCAAAACCGCCATCACCTGGCTGAATAGATTGGTCTACTGGCCTTAGCTCATCCGTTCCATTTGGACCGACATTATAGAAAGTACTTGTAGCTCCATATTGCCCAGTTGGAAGCTTAAGACCCAAGTTTAAAGACATATTGGCGTTATGAGCTTTGGTTACATCTCTCACCCAGTATCCCACGCCTATTCTAGCATCACCCAAGCCCTTTGAAAACGAAGAATGCCTTTCTGTTCTACCATGTTCATATAAAGAACTGCGTTCATTATAAACTAAAGGGAGATTAGCCGTAATGAAGGTCTTGTTTCCTAATCCATAGGTAAAATTCAAATCTAAAGAATGACTGTAATTAATAACCTCGGAGCCATTAGCCACCCTGTCTGGCTCTTCATGTGTTCCTCTAAAGTGTCTAAACGATTTGAAATATCTATAGTTGGCACTAAAAAGTGCGTAACCTTTACCTGTCTGAAGAGAAGAATTAGGGTTTCCTGAACAGGTAGAAAAGTGCCTAATAGCCACACAGCCTTGTGCAGAAACATATATATAAGGAATGATAAGCAATAGTAATATTGCAAGTAGTTTTTTTAACATCTTGATTATAATTTAATGTATACAGCAATGCACCAACATGCTCTATTGGTGATTTTTAAATTTAGCCCTTACATTAAATTAGTTGCGGAGGAGGCGTATCAATTAGAGATATGACGGAGTTAAAAGCAGCATTATGACAAAAAATCACTCGCTGTTTTTCTGTGAAATAAAGATTCAAATACTGAAATCCATCATCTGAATTTGTCTTAAGCTTCAAAAACATCCAATTGGATAACAGAGAGCGACTATCAGAATTCTGATTCAGTGGGTCGTCTTCACTAGCACCTACACTATCAGATAGCATACTAAAGATTTCTCTAGCGTTATTGTTTTTTATATACTTAAAATAGAGCGTATCATTAGCAAAATTCCTTTCTACCAATGTATAGAACTCGCCATTTTTTTCTAAAAGCCCATTCCCTTTTTTAGGAGCATCCCATTCAGAAGCATAAGGGAGAGCCATTGACATCTTTATTTCTAAAATTTGAGGTCCTTCTGCTTTACTTAAATGAGATGCGGTGGTAATATCACCCTCTCTTTCTAGCAAGCTTAAAAGTATAGTAGGAACTAAGAAGAGGTTCGCCAAAAAGCAAACCGCTAAAAGTATTCCACCAAACTTTAGTTCTTTCCTATTATTCACCACAATCAAATTTCATCCGAAATTTATATTAATTTAGAAAGAACTCCAATTCTTACAGCGAAATATACAATATTCCTACCTAAAAGAGCCTAGTCAAGAAACATGCCATTCAAAAAATGAATAATATGCTTTTTGATTTTCAATTTCACTATCGTCACACAGGTCTACAGAATGGTACTGAAAGTATTTCTATTTAATTTTGGTCCCTTTTAAGAACTGTTCTGGATTGATTTTTGCAGCACAAAAGGAAGCTCACTTATCTAACTATTATGTATAAAAAGTTCTACCAAGCAATCCTAATTATAGTGTCTGCATCTATTTTTTGGTCTTGTAACCCTAAAGATGAATTAGAGATTAAGGCTAACGACATCGACATTGCCCTTGAGAATGCTCTTATAGCCAGTTCAGATGGAGTGGGTAAATCATTTTATCAAATGCCTTCTAGTGATGATTTCTCTAAGATACCTCAAGATCCCCTAAATAAACTTACCGCTGCAAAAGTAGAACTGGGTAAACTATTATTTCATGAAACGGGCATTGGTCAACATCCTACCAAGTCTATTGGTATGAATACCTATTCTTGTGCCAGCTGTCATCATGCCAAAGCGGGTTTCCAAGCTTGTATGCCACAGGGTATAGGCGAAGGTGGTATAGGATTTGGTCATTATGGTGAAGCCAGAAAGAAAAACCCTGCATATGCCGATGCCAATATTGACGTGCAACCTATTAGGTCTCCCTCTGCTATGAATTTAGCTTATCAAAAATTAGTTCTTTGGAATGGTCAATTTGGCGGAACGGACAAAAACATTGGTACAGAAGCTTCTTGGACAGCTGGAACCCCAAAAGCAACGAACAAACTCGGTTTTGAAGGTATAGAAACTCAAGCTATAGCGGGTCGAGATGTTCATAGATTAATGATCGACAAGATTTTCATGAGCAATGTAGGCAACTACAAAGATCTCTATATTAAGGCATTTGACGAAACAAGTTTTAATAATCCTCAAGAGTTAAACAAGAATGGCTCTTTAGCAATGGCCGCTTATGAAAGGGTTTTATTGTCAAATCAATCGCCATTTCAGCAATGGTTAAAAGGAGACTATAACGCACTGCTAGATGAAGAAAAACAAGGAGCTATTTTGTTCTTTGGTAAGGGTAACTGTGCCAGTTGCCATAACGGACCATCTTTAGCAAACATGGAGTTTAAGGCTATTGGCATGAAGGATTTAACCAAAGGCAGCTACGGAAACCTAGAGGTATATAACGTTACTGATCAAAGTGTGGAACACAAAGGTCGAGGAGGCTTTACAAACAGACCTGAAGACATGTATAAGTTTAAGATACCTCAAATTTATAATTTAAAAGATTCTCCCTTTTACGGACATGGAGCATCTTTTACATCAATAAGGGATGTGGTTGCCTATAAAAACAAAGGGGTCTCTGAGAATCCTGTAGTTCCTAATGCTCAATTAGACCCTAACTTTAAGCCACTGAATCTAACAGAAAACGAATTAGATCTGATAACATTGTTTATTAAGAATGGTCTTTATGACCCTAATTTAGAACGATATACTCCAGCCAGTTTACCATCTGGCTTGGGCTTTCCAAACAACGATATTCAAACAAGAATTGATCTAGGATTTTGATTTAGTTCTCAATCCTAGCTCTTTAAAAATTTCTGTTTCTTTCTGAGCGTAAAAGGAACTGGTAGATATCAAGTTGGCTGCTACATTAGCCACCATGCCGGCCAATAAAAAATAGAAAATGGCGGAGTGTCTATCTGTCATTTCAAGCACCAAAATAGCTGCTGTAAAGGGAGATCTCGTTACTCCAGTAAGGAAGCCAATCATACAAACTAACACCATAAGATTATGGTTCTCTTGGCCCATATGAAACGTACTTACGAGCAAATGACCTAACGCCGCTCCTGATGATAAGCTGGTGGAAAAAATACCTCCAGCTCCACCAATACTAAATGAGAGCAAACTGCCAATCATTCTAGCAGGAAGCATAAACCAAGGTAATTCCTCACTGGTAAACAGTATTTCATTAATTAAATGCTTTCCTGTACCCATAGAAAAATTCCCTGTAAAAAAGACTAAGGCGGCAAAGAGCATCGAAATGCCTAAAACAAACAAAACCTGGTGGCCTCCTTTTTTAACTTTCTTCCTTAATTTTGAAATTTCTGTAATGCCTTTGGTGAAAACGGAGCCTAAATAGCCGGAAATAAATGCAAAACCAGCTACCCAAAATAAACTTAAAAAAGGCAATTTACTTATTTTAGGAAAACCTAAAAAAAGGTAAGATCCAAGAAACAACTGAGCCGTAAGACCAGAGATGATAACGGCTCCAAAAACCGCAGTACGAAATTTACCTATATGTGATTTTGTGAGCTCTTCCACCACATAAACTATCCCCCCAAGTGGTGTATTAAACGCCGCTGCCAATCCAGAAGCTCCCCCGGTAATAAGCATCACTTTTTGAGAAACCTTCGGCCATTTCTCTGGAATTAACCTATAAACCGTTTCAAATATAGAACCTGAAATTTGGAGCATTGGGCCTTCTCTCCCGATAGCACCTCCACCTAGCAATAATGCTAAACTGCTAACAATTTTAATTAAAATGATTTTCAGGTTCAGAAGCTTATCCACCAATAAACCATTTCTAGTACCCGCAATATTGACTGCTGCCATGAGCTGCGGAATACCCGAACCTCCGGCATTTTTCTCATATCGCTGCACCAGATACCAGCTTAAAAACATAAAAACCGGGGCTATTACAAAAATTAAATAGGGATTAAATTCAAAGATAGCTATGCTGGTCGTTTCTACAAATTCAAAAGCTTTCTCATAGCCTACAGATACAAGACCCACTAACACAGAAGCTATCCAGAAAGGGATAGCTTCATAGGGTATTTTACTTAATAAATTCGCTGGCATCCGCTGAATAAGCTTCAAACCAAAGCGTGATTCTTTCCAATCTCGCAGTTTACGCTGCCAAGCTATTTCCCACGGTTTTAAATGGTATTTTGGTCTCAAGAAAAAATCACACTTTAATATTCCTAATCTACTTCAAACTTGACAGATAACTCACTAAATCTACCAATTGTTTCTCTTCGAAAGGAAATTTAGGCATAAGAGATATATTTAACTGCTTTACGGAGGTTACATCTTTCAGTAAATAAATAGTTTGTTCAGATTGTCCTAAAAGTTTAACATTTAATTCATTTTCAGTCTTAGAAGTCACGATCGCCTGAAACTGCGTACCGTCCTTTAATTTTATCTCCTGAGTTTCGTATCCAAAACCCATTCCCTCGGAAGGATTAAGTATAGCATTATAAAGACCTTCTTTAGATAGCTTCGCTCCTATTTGACTAAGTCCAGGTCCAAAGTCCACGCCTTTTCCACTTGCCAAGTGGCACGAGGAACATAACATTTCAAAGGTCTTCTTCCCTTCGGCCACATCACCAGTTTGTTTTATCATTTTGGCAAGGTCGAGTTTTGATTCTTCGTCTTCGCCAAAAAACTCAGAAGCCTTTGCTCTGATGTCTTGATGCCAAGTTCTCATCATATGATCCTTGGCTATATCCATTACGTCTGCGGGTACTTTGTCTGCCTTAATTAATTCCCATAGACGCGACTCGCTGTCCCAGCCATTCATGGCCTTCATAGCTTCTTGTCTTAGAGATAAATCCAATTTAGGATTTTGAAAAATACTAATTAACAAATTGGTTATTGGTTCAGAATCCACAGCACCAAAACGTTCGGTTGCATTTTTCGCTTTTGCAATATCCGAATCCAGACAAAGGCTCTTTACTTCATCCATGCCATAAAATTTCACAAAAGTGTTGGCAGCAGATTGAATATTGCTTGTTTCAATGTCCGTTCTAAGAATCTTAAGGAGTCCTTCTTTTTGACCCTTTAGGTCAAATTTGGCCACTATATCTAGGAAGTCTTCACTACTTAATTCGTTCACAAAGTTAGAAACCTCATCTTTTAATTTAGGATAAGCCCCAAGATCATTGATGTCAAGTTGTCGGAAAATAACAGTCTTCTCTTCCACTTCCTTTGCTTTGCCTAACAGGTTTAGCAGAATGCCATTCTTGTCGCCAGTTTTTTGAAAATCCATGGCTCGGTAATACCTCCACTTAGTATCCATAGGTTCATTAGCTATTATCTGTCCAAGTAAATCTAAGGTTCTAGAACTTCTACTTCTCCAAACTATATCTTTTGCTGCTGAAGAAGTAGCCCATCCATCATCTACGGCATCTAAATATTTAGATAAGTAATCGTTCCATTGATCCTCTGCGGCTATGCCCAACGCTTCCAAATACCATCTATCTTTCCCATCATACATGGACGCTAATTTTAGCCATATTTCTGGAGCACTTTTATAACGAATAGCCAATGCCACCTCTCTTCTCACCTGAGCCGAAGCATCTGCGGCCAGTTCATTATACAAGGTGGAGAAATCTCCTTTTAATTCTCTAGCCGCTCTTACAGAAACAATCCTGATATGAGCATCTGCATCTTTTGAGGCCTCTGTAAGATAATCTTTGCCATTAGGAAGTTTACTTAATAACCATAAGGCTCTGGCTCTCATTCGAGGGTCAGTGGACTTATAAAGCTCTTTTAAACCATCCTCTGCTTCGGTTCCCATATCATGAAGTTTATTCCATGCTATATATCTGGTAGCAACATTTGGGCTTTGTAAAGCCATAATGTTTCCTGCCAGACTTTCAAAATCTGGCTTGTTAACTTTATAAGTATTTCCTTTAGGAGCTACTCTATAAATTCTTCCTCTGTTCTGATCGCCAATGGCATGCCCACCCACGCCCGGGTCGTACCAATCTGAAATAAACAAGGAGCCATCAGGTGCCACTGTCAAATCTGAAGGTCTAAACCATCTATCCCTTTTAGACCCATCCAATATATTTAAAATCTTGGCCGTGTATCCTGCACCATCATCCGTAACAGGATATGCTCGTACCACGTTTGGCCCAGCATCTGTATGAATCATCTGATTCTGATATTTTTCAGGAAGTAGTTTACCTTCATAAACGACCATTCCGGTAGGAGAACCTGCATAGGTTTGAAGTACATTAGGCACAACACCAGGGTCGTTTAAGTGCCAATGTCTCAATGGAATGGAATCCTCCATATTTACCCTTCTGGTTCTCCAGTCTGAGCCTGTCATTTCATCTTTAAAGCCATAATTTCCGTAATCCATGACATAGTTTATCCTAACCCCTCTATTGCCATCGTCATCGTTGTCAGATTGCCACATGAGACCATAAGAATCTACAGCTACCTCGTAATTATTTCTAAAGTTCCAAGCCAACAATTCGACATTGTTGCCTTTCAAATCTGCCCTATAAACCATGCCTTCTCTGTATGGTTTACCATCGGATCTCATCACTCTTCCTTTACTATCATAAAGCGGTTTCCCATTTTTAGTCAACAAACCCTTTCCTGCATTTCCATAATTAAAGTAGAATTTCCCATCTGGTCCAAAAGTAAATGCATGCATTCCGTGGTCGTGGTCTTCTCCGCCAATTCCTTCGAACAAAATTTCTTTTTTGTCTGCTACATCGTCTCCGTCCTCATCTGTAAAAACAAAAACATAAGGACTCACAGAAACCACCACTTTATTTCCAAACACGCCTATTCCTAAAGCAGCATTAATGTCTTTGCCCTGATAGAAAACCTTGCTTTTATCTGCTTTTCCATCTCCATCCGTGTCTTCCAGAATTAAGATTCTATCACCTTCCTCATCTATCGTATTTTTAGGATTAAGCTTAGACCTGTAATTATACCCCTCACAAATCCATACTCTTCCCTTGGAATCTATATCCATGTTGGTAGGATTTCGCATCATTGGTTCTGATGCAAAAAGTGTAACTTCTAAATCCTTATCCCCTAAATCAATTCCTTCTAATGCATACGCTGAACTTCTTTTTTGTTCGTCTGAAAGGGCATCATATTCGTTTTGTGATAATTTCTGATGGCCACTATTACATGAAATCAGTAAAGCAGAAGCAAAAAGAAAAGACAGGATTTTCTTCATTTTAATAGAATGTTTTTGGGTTTAGATATCTTGTATTATTACTTCCAATAATTCTTTTAGCGAACAGAAACCTATTGAGATTAAAGTCATCATAAAACTCCGATTTAGGATTAAAGCTCCCATTTTTAACCATGCCCGAAGAATGAATAAAGTCTAAATCTCCAAGATATATGGCTACATGAGTAACCTTAGGGCCTTTATCAGACTGTCGTCCAAAAAAAAGAAGATCACCTTTTATCAGATTTTCGAAACCGTTTTCAGTGTCAATTTCATCACCAATCAAAGCCTGCTGAGAAGCATCTCTAGGGAGATAAATCCCATTCATCAAAAATGAGGTCCTAGTGAACCCACTGCAGTCTACACCTTTCCAGCTGGTACCGCCCCATAAATAAGGCACACCCATCAATTCTTTACTTCCATCAGGTGCATTTTCAGGCTTAGCATTATGGACGAAGTCTGATAAAGATTTCAAATGATGATGTGGCAAATAAGCTATCCTTCCATCAGGATATTGAATTCTTGAGTATTGACTTCCCTTATTCAAAAGTTTGAAAATATTACCAAAAGTGATATCCGAAACTTTTGCACCGCTTCCCTTCTCGGATGCATAACTAAAACCAAAAGGCTCTGTGTAAAGCACCTTATCCTCATCTGTGTCAAAAAAGTTTTCAAATGAAATGGCAGAGCTTTCTATGAAACCTATATACGCATCAGGTGTTTGAACCCGATACCAATATCCCGACTTCTCCAAAACTCTTAGTGGCGTACCCAAAAGGGCCTGAGTAGATAACTCTGAAGATTCTTGAGCCTTAGCTCTAATATTACCAACAGATACATTGATAAATGCCAAAGTATCTGACTTTAAGCCTTCAGAAGGTAGTTTTTCTAAGGCATTGGTAATGCCAGCACCTTTTAATAAATCTTTAACCTTTTGGCTGACAATAACATTGTCAGTTTGCCCTTTAAGAGAATCATTTATGATCTCATAAGTAAATACAGCGGTTCGTTGATCTGGTGTATAAGAGGATTTAATTTCCTCTAGGGCGTTTTCTAATGCTTCATTCGATTCAGAGATTCTGCATGAACCTAAGAAGAAACAAATAGATGTAATGAAAAATAAAGTTACTTTTTGTCTTGAAAATGATTCCATCCTTGAGCAGTAATCTGAACTTTCTCGCCAGAGTTTGTGACTAAAATATTGCTTTTATCCTCAGTAACGAAACCTATCGGAGTAATTTCTGGAATAGCTTTAACCTTTTCATAATCCGCCTGACTGACCGTCATCAATAGTTCATAATCCTCTCCACCATTCATAACTACGGTTATTGGACTGATATTAAATTCATTAGCTGTTGTCAAAGTCTTATTCTCAATTGGAATATTATCTACAAAAACCGTCAAGCCTACACCAGAGCTTTTACTAAGGTGTAATACCTCAGATGCCAATCCATCAGAAATATCGATCATACTGGAAGGTACAATCCCTTTTTCTTTTAAATCATGGATAATATCAGTTCTACCTTCCGGCCTCAATTGCCTTCCTACGATGTACTCGTACTCACTTAATTCGGGCTTCATTTCTGGATTATCAAGAAAAACCTGCTTTTCTCTCTCCAAAACCTGCAAACCTAAGTATGCTGCTCCCAAATCACCCGTGGCACAAAGCACGTCGTTAGGCTTGGCTCCGCTTCTGTAAGCAATAGCCTCTTTAGCCACTTCACCCACTGCAGTAACAGAAAGCACCAATCCAGACCTAGAAGAAGTGGTATCTCCGCCTACTAAATCTACTTTATAATTCTCGCAAGCGGCGTTAATTCCCGCATAGATCTCCTCTACGGCTTCAACCGAAAAACGATTACTAAGCGAAATACTAACGGTAACCTGTTTAGGTATACCATTCATGGCAGCTATATCCGACACATTTACGGCCACGGCCTTATAACCTAAATGTTTTAAGGGGGTGTATGAAAGGTCAAAATGAACGCCTTCTACCAACATATCTGTAGAAATCAAGGTGTAGTGCGTACCAGAATCAATAACGGCCGCATCATCTCCAATTCCAAAGATGGTTGAAGGTTGATAAATTTTAACTTTCTCTTTCAGCCTGTCTATCAAGCCAAACTCTCCTAAATCTCCTAGTTCCGTTCTTTCCATTTTCGATTAGAATAAACAAAAAAAGGCAGGCTAATTGCCCACCTTAGTTTTTAAATAAAGTTTTTTATTGTGGTATAAGTGTATACCTATTCGTGGTATTCCCTGTTTTAGGATATATGTCGTTCATCGTAATAACAAACTCTGAACCGTCCTCTGAAATACTATTTATCGTAAAAGTCAATGTCCCTCCTGTTCCTGTTGGCTCTGGTGAAATTCCAGAAATTACCAAAGTACTTTCTCCCTGAACGGCATAAGTACCCGTAAAAGTCTGACCACCTATCTCTGTTATAGAAGCTTGCGGTGGAGAAGAAAGGTTAAGTCTGTAGGCAGAATAGCCCGGCTTTAAATTCGAACTTCCTCCAGAAGAATAAACTGTTGAACTGTTTTCAACCACATTCCTTGCTACCCAAACCTTTGCGATTCTCTCAGAGATGGGGCTTATCTTCTCTTTACAAGAAAAAGTAAAACTAACCAACATCACTGCTACTGCTAAAAGACTGCTTGTTCTTTTCATTCAATCGTTTAATTTTCGATTTTTAAATATATGCGAAATTATTTCTTAATAGTGCAAAGCACAATTTTTTTGCCAATTATTTCAAACTTAATAAGCTAAAACTTGTTGTCTACTTAAAATACGACATTTCCTCTTCAATGGATGCTTTAAAGAAATACAAAAAACAACAACTGGCTTTAAGAAACGGACAAGATAAAGATGAAATCTGGGTGGCCTTTAACGGCATCATTTATGACGTAACTAGCTCCAGGCTATGGAAAAACGGTAAACATTATGAGCACTGGGCGGGTCAAGATCTCACAGAAGAATTGGCCGATGCTCCACATACGGCATCTGTTTTTGAAAAATTCGTTAAAGTAGGGCAGCTAGAAGAATAAACTTATTCTAAACATCATCTCCCTATGAATTTTAGAACTTAATTCCTTTGTCGTGTTATTTTTGCAAAGCGTTATTTATGACGCCAACCAGATTTAATATTTTGAAATTTTAATTTTAGTAATGAAAAAGTATCTAGACACTTTCCTTCTTTTTGGTAGCCTTGGACTCATCGTTATCTGGGTAGACCAGTTTATTTACAAAGATGTGGATTTTAAAGACTGCTATTTCTTTCTCATGTTTTCTATTGCTGGTTTCTTAATATACCTATACAGAAGAGGCTTAAAAAAAATGGAAGAAGATAAAAATAAACCATCCAAACCCAAAATTAAGCCTACTATAAACCAGAAATCAAAGAAAAAGTAAAACAATAGGAAGCAAGAAAACACCATCGCCCACCCATCGGTAACGGTCTTGCTCTAAAAAGAGCTCTTGTTTGGCAGGCATAAAAGAGAGTATCTGACTCATTATCGCTAATAATAAGCCAACTTGATGTATATAATCCCAACCACCTGAGAATAAGAAAATGGCTGAAAACAAGACTACAAAGCCTAAAATGCGGACGATTCTTACGGTAGTTTTTTGACCAAAAAAATCAACTGTATTGTCGGACGCTTTCTTTGAAAAACCTTCAAAATAGGAAAAAATTAGAAGGTTTTGTGAAGCAATTAGGAAAAACATAAAAGCCAATATCCACCCACTGAGATTAATAGAAGAATGCTCTACGTAGGCTATTCCTATTACTGCCAAACAATAACAAATGGCCGTAGTTGGTTCCTTTAACCATTGCATTTTATTCGTTTTCAATATTTTATTCAAAATGAAAAAATAAAGTACCAAACAGGCCGAAAGTATGCAACCGTACCAAAAAACTGCTTTTGGAATAAAAAAACATAATACACTAGCTATTAAGGTTAGCACTACCACCAAAACAGATAGGTTGAATTGATGCTCTGCATGAAACCGATGCCTTTCCGAAGGGTTTTCTGGATAAACTTTCAAGTCTAACAGTCTATCTAAGATGTAAATAATCCAAGTAGAAATACCCAAAAGAAGTATGGAAGGAAAATCAATCTGTCCATTTCCATCTGGTAATTTCCAGAATATCATAGAGCTGAGCATGGCTCCCAAAACCACGTTTAAACTGAGAAGATTAAAAAAATGAAAAGCTTTCTTTAACACGTTTCTGCGGGAATAATATTCATACCTAATTCTATTTCTCCCTCTTTGGCTATTACAAAGTTTCTGCCAAACAGAACCTTTTTGCCTTCTCTCCTATACTGGGCAAGCGTTTTCAAGGGTTCCTTGTCTCTTTCTGAGCCATCTAGTTTGTTGGTCACCATAATACATCTAGCACAGTTTTTCACGCCTATAATTTGAGTTTCTCCTATGTTTAATGCTCTTAAAGCATCTTCCTCAAAAGGCTTAACGCCGGAAATAACAATATTGGGTCTAAACCTCAACATCTCCACAGGACTTTCTAATCTACCGTTCAAATCTGCTAAACTAGCCTCACTTATCATTAAGATAGGATATCCGTCTGCATTACTTACGATTTCATTCCCACTGATAGCATATTTAAGGTCAACTTTTCTCCTTGAGCTTTCAGGCTGAAACATGAGCTTGACCTTTTTCAATAGCACCTCAGAAAACCATTGACTAATACTTGGAGAAACTTCTAGAGCATCAAAAACATCGTCCCATACTTTGATGGCCTCCTTTGGAGTGGGAATATCTTCAGATTGAAACGGCACCAGTACGGCATTTCCAGTTCTATCATCCGAAACCCTTATACCATTATGTTCAATAATGGTTTTTAAATGCACCATTTCGGGCATTTCTCTTTGAGTAATATGATAGTTGTTTTCATCCACTAGCACCCACCTTCTATCAAATTCTAGCCCCCTAGCCGTCAATAAACTCTTACTTAGGCTTATTCCTGATAAAGATTTGATAGGATAAATATAAAGCGAAGTGATCTGCATGACGCAAAGTTAAATCACCCAAAATATTTTACAGTATTTATTTGCCAAACTTTAATCCAAACGAAAACACCTGTGTCATATATTTCCTATTCGCCTGACTGGAAGAACCCGCAATACTCGTATTTTGTATGACCTCTAATTCCTGATTTTGAACTTTATTTTGAACCATTTGGGCGAATATCGTAATGCCTCCAATGCCCAATTCGCCTACCAAACCATACCTAAATGGCAAAGTACTGACTCCACCAACCACTATCGGCGTAGTCGGAATGTCGTCTTTTATTTTTGTGATGGAATTACCTACCACATTTATTCCTACTGTTGGCCCAAAACCAAGAGAAACCACTCTTCTTTCCGTATTATCATTTATAATCACCGTAGGCACTAGTTTAAAATTAAAGCCTGCTTTCACCACATTATATGGCACAGTAGTAAAAGCTTGAGTTCCACGCTGTCCGTCAGAATATTCCCATAATATATTGTCAGAATTGGAAACAAATGAACCAGAAGCCAAGGTATCTTGACGATAGCTGGGTGAAAAAGGAAAGTCAGAGCCACTCTGTTTCACTAGATTAGAAACATTAGAATCAAAATTCCCTTTGGCTTTACCAAATTTCTCAAAACTAAAAAATGCCTCTAAGCCTCCTTTAAGTAAAATGGAACTGTGCCCAGATTTATATAATTCAAGATGGCGATTGGCAGAAGCTGCTAAATAGGGTGACTGAAAAACTTTTATAACGTAAGCTTCTTGACCGCTAACATTATTAAAAAGCGTATTAGACTGATTTCCAGTATAAGCGTTTAATAAGGTGGAAATTAAACTCGCATTAAAAATCTCATAATCTTCTGCAAAATTAAAACCCAAATAGTAGTTCATATAATACTTAGAAAGCGTTTTCTTTTCTTTCAAAAGGTACCGCTCTCTAGAATTATCTTTCAAAAAGGCCTTTTTTGTCTGACTGTCGTCCAATTTCTGCTTCATTTCCAAAAGCATTTTATTGAAGTCATAGTTTTTCAAATCGTCATAAGCACTCGGGTCCTTTGCAATGAAAATCAATTCAGAACTATTCCCAATAATTACCTGAAGTGTGTCTGACTGGCATATGACCTTCCCTGACCATAGAAAAAGCAAAACGAATAATATTTTCTTCATGGTTTAAAGTTTGGTTTTCGTTTCCGTTTTGGTGGATTCCACAAATTTCGCCCAAAGCTTCCCTATGGTTTTTTTCTCTTCAGATTCCCATTCCCCAGTCCTGTTATATTCTCCCACTTTCTGAATAAAACGAACCACCTTGACATCAGAAGTAACCAACATTTTATCTTCTTCTGGAATCACTAATGTTATTTTTTTACCGGACATACCACTTTTTGTGTTATCGTCTTCTATTGGCTTTACAGCCTCCAAATTTGGAAATTTCGTATGGACTACCGCTACCGAAGCCAAGGCTCTAGGCTCTGGTTCCACAAAACTTTCCATTTTTAAATCCACAATAGGTTTCAAAGTGCTCAAATTCACCGCATTCTTAAATCCATCATCATTCCTTTTCTTAGTTTGTGACTTTATCATACCGTTTTCCGCGAATGCCAATGGAGCTTCTAAATCCATTTCAGGCTTCACTTCTTCTGACACTAAAACATCATTGCTTTCCACATTTAAATGGATACTAGAATTCGCCGTCACATCAGAAATTGCCTTAGTTTCTTGATGGTCAAAACGCCAAAACAGTAAAATGCTAATTGCAGCCACAGAAGCTGCCAAGCCTATCGGCCAAAATGCGAATCGCTTCTTTTTTTGAGTCTCTTGCTCTATTTTAGACCAAACAGCGGCTTTATTCCACGCTACCTCAGAAACTCTGTCTTGAAGAATATTCCTTATTTCTTCAATATCTGAATCTAGTTTCCTTTCCATAGATATTTGTAATTTTATTTCTTAACATTTTCTTTGCATGGCTTAGCTGCGACTTAGATGTCCCTTCAGAAATCTTAAGTTCTTCTGCTATTTCCTTATGCGAATACCCCTCCATGACATACATATTAAACACGGTTCTATAGCCTGGCGGCAAATGAGCCACCAATTCTAAGATTTCATTAAAAGCCATTTGTTTTAATACATCAGGTTCTAATGCCAAATTCTCTGCAACGCTTTGCGGCAGCATTTGAAAAGAGCTTTTTCTTCTAAGTTCTGATAGACATTCATTAACAACGATTCTCTTTATCCAAGCTTCAAAACTTCTTTGATTCTCAAAATTCCCATTTTTTGCTGCTTTAAATATTGACATAAAGGCATTTACAACCATATCCTCAGCGGCCATGGCGTCGCCCATGTACCGTTTTGCCAAAGCAAAAAGTACATCACTATATCTCTCAAAGACCTCTTTTTGAGCTTTTTCGTTATTGCTCTTTAGAAGTTCTATAGTTTTCAGCAAAATCAATTTTGATTCTATTTGTCTATATAATGCCTTAAAACTAAAAAAGGTTGTACGGTACAATTTAGAATTACATAAAATTATGCTTCCATATTTAACTTTCCTTGGCTAATTTCGCAGCTCCAATAGAAGCAAGAAGCTGTCTAAATAAAACGATTTAAGCCAAAAGATGAGAGAAATTCAATTCAGAGATGCTATAAAAGAGGCCATGTCGGAAGAAATGCGTAGAGATAAAGACGTTTTTCTTTTAGGTGAGGAAGTAGCTGAATATAATGGTGCCTACAAAGCTAGCCAAGGAATGCTAGACGAATTTGGACCAGATAGAGTATTAGATACCCCTATTGCCGAGTTAGGTTTTTCTGGCATAGCTGTAGGAGCTGGTATAAACGGTTTAAGACCTATAGTGGAGTTTATGACCTTTAACTTCTCTTTAGTGGCTATAGATCAAATTATAAATGCCGCCGCCAAAATCATGTCAATGTCTGGTGGACAGTACTCTTGCCCTATAGTTTTTAGAGGACCTACAGGTAGTGCAGGTCAGCTAGGGGCTCAGCACTCTTCCAATTTTGAAAATTGGTATGCCAACACTCCAGGACTAAAAGTAGTTATACCGTCAAACCCTTATGATGCTAAAGGTTTATTAAAATCCGCCATCAGAGATAATGACCCTGTCATCTTCATGGAGTCGGAGCAAATGTATGGCGATAAGGGTGAGGTGCCAGAAGGAGAATATTTAATCCCAATTGGCAAAGCCAAAGTGGTAGAAAAAGGTACTGATGTAACCATCGTTACTTTTGGAAAAATGCTCCCAAGAGTGGTTATGCCTGCCGTAGAAGAATTAAAAAAACAAGGAATTAGTGCGGAAGTTATAGATTTAAGAACTGTAAGACCTATAGATTATGCGACTATCGTGGAGTCTGTTAAGAGAACAAATAGGTGTGTAGTGGTAGAAGAAGGACCTCCATTGGCGGCGATTTCTTCAGAAATTTCTTATCATTTGCAGCGTAATGCTTTTGATTACCTTGATGCTCCAGTAATTAGGGTAAATAGCATGGATATTCCATTAAACTACGCCCCTACGCTTATTGAAGCTACATTACCAAATGTTGAAAGAGTAATAAAAGCAGTAAAAGAAGTTACCTATAAAGCATAAATCAAGCTTTTAGGTTAATTCCCCTTAAAGCCCGAAGAAATAATCTTCGGGCTTTTCTTTTTACCAAAATACTTTCTAATTATACATTAGAATTCGCAGACGACTTCAAATTATTAGCACACTTAATTACTCATGAGCAAAATAAAAATATTAGTTGTAGGTGCCGGAAACATGGGTGCATCTCATGCCAAAGCCTATCACGATATGCCCGAATTTGAGATTTGTGGTATCGTATCAAGAGGAGATAGTAAAGTCAAATTAAACGAAAGCTTAGCTTCCGATTATCCCCTATATGAAGACTATTATGAGGCTTTAAAAATCACAAACCCAGATGCTGTAAGTATTTCCACATACCCAGACACACATGAAACCTATGCCACAGCGGCTTTAGAAGCAGACTGCCATGTGTTTATAGAAAAACCATTAGCAGATAGCGTAGAAGGCTCTATCAGGGTAGCTGAACTGGCAAAAAAGAAGAACAAAAAACTGGTAGTTGGTTATATCTTGCGGGTTCACCCTTCTTGGGAAAAGTTTGTTGAGATTTCCAGAACAATGGGTAAACCATTGGTAATGAGAATGAATCTCAATCAACAAAGCCACGGCTACATGTGGGATGTACATAGAAACCTTATGAAAAGCCTTAGCCCTATAGTAGATTGTGCGGTGCATTATATTGACATTATGTGTTTGATGACACAGTCTAAGCCTGTCAAAGTTTCGGCCATAGGAGCCAGACTTACCGACGATGTTCCAGAATGGAATTATAACTATGGACAGCTACAAATAAGATTTGAAGACGGCTCTGTGGGCTGGTATGAGGCTGGCTGGGGGCCAATGATGAGCGAAACCGCATTCTTTGTAAAAGACGTGATAGGACCGAAGGGCTGTGTCTCTATTTTAGCCAAAGAAGCTGCCAGTTCTGGAAAATCTGATGATATTGACTCCCACAGTAGAACGCAGTCGCTCAAGGTACACTATGCCGATATTGACGAAGAAAATAACTTCACAAAAAAGGATGAATGGATATTCCTTGATGACGAACCAGACCATCAAGAATTATGCAATAGAGAACAGCAATACTTTTTAAAAGCCATCCAAGAAGACTTGGATTTAACGGACCATATCAATGATGCCGTAAACAGTTTAAAAGTGGCATTTGCTTGCGACCTGTCGGTAAAAACTGGGGAGATGGTGGAGATCGTATAGTGTCTAAGCTCAAATCTCAAAAAGATATCAACAAGCTGATAAGATAGTTATTAAAAGAATTTCCTTCCTTCCATTTTTTTTGTCAATTTTGTCTTGACCTGAAATATAAGGTACTTCATGAATAAAGAATTAGAAAAGATAGTTGATAATTTAGAGACCGTTTTTAGAGGCGATGCTTGGCATGGGCCTTCTGTTTTGGAAATGCTTAACAGTTTACCAGAAAAAGTAGTAGACCAAAAACACGGATTTTCTAAAAGAACCATTGCAGAATTAACCTACCACTTAGTGGCGTGGAGGAAGTTTATCATTGAGAAATTAAATGATAATATTCATTACACCTTAGAAACGGAAGAAGATAACTGGGGTACTCAAGAAATGACATCACAAGCTAACTGGAGTAACCTTATCCAACTTTTTAAGGATACCCAAACCTCTCTGGTTAACATTTTAGAAGAACAAAACGACGATTTATTAAGTCGTAGAGTTCCTGGAGAACATTACGATTTTTATAAACTTTTAACTGGTATGACACAACACGACACCTACCATTTAGGCATGATATGGGTATTGTGGGATTAATGAAATTTTAAATGGAAGAACAGAACGAAAATAGCATTCTCGTCGAGAGAATTAAAACCTTATTGAACGCAGGGTTTCATGGCGGTGCTTGGCACGGTCCGTCAGTGCTAGAGGCTGTAAAAAACATCACACCTCACGAAGCCAGCTTTAAAACGCCTACCGTACATACTGCGGCTGAGCTCATTTATCATATCACCAGCTGGAGAATTTTTACCATAAAAAGACTTCAAGGCGATTCTGATTATCAAATTGACAACGAAAAAAAGAATTTTGGTTCCGCTCCTAAAATCGACCAATTTGAACTGGAAACGCTTTTAATGGAATTAAGTCTTAGCCAAGATGAATTGATAAAAGAATTAGACAAGGTAAACGACGATTTCCTTAGTGAGATAGTACCAGGATCTGAATACGACTACTTCACACTTATAAATGGAATTATTCATCATGACATTTACCATTCTGGGCAAATCAACATTTTGAAAAAGATAGCAGGAGCCTCAAACGAAGATGAGGACACCGATGAAATAAGCAGTAGATATTTTGACGATGGTCTTGGAGACGCATTCTAATTGAAAATATCTACTTAAAAGCAAAAATGCCGATGTGAAATTCACATCGGCATTTTTAATATCTCTAGAATATTTTAATTGGTTGCCCTGATTAAAACGGAACTTCTTCCTATAACAGAGATTCCTATATAACCCCTCATATCTAATTTGTCTTTGCCTTTTTCCGTGATGATACAAGAATAAGTTTTACCGTTTCTCGGGTCATATACCGTTCCATCCTCCCACACATACTCACCCGCTTTATTAAAACCTTTCAATACCGATAAACCCATCAATGGTTTAGTGGTTAAATCAACTTTCGGATTATTTACATCTAATTTGGGTTTACCATCAATGTTAGGTTCTTTAATCCAAACTATTTTCCCATAAAGCTTGTCGCCTTCCATATGAAATTTAATTCGGCTTGTTTTTTCTTCATTAAACCATGTACCATCTGTTATTTTTTGAGCGTAAGCCGTACAAGAAATTGCAAAAATTGCCAAGATAAGAATTAGTCTTTTCATTCCGTTAATTGTTTTATTAGCATCGTTTTCAAAAAGAAATATAAGGATAAGCTTATCATAAAACCAAAAAATGCACCAACTAATACATCTCCTGGATAATGCACACCCACATAGATACGACTGTAAGAGACTAAAATTGCCCAAAAGAGCATTAGTTTAGTAAATAATTTATAATCCCTAAAAACAAAGAATATACCTCCAAAAAGAGCAAAAGAGTTAGCCGCGTGTGAAGAAGCAAAACCAAAAGCCCCTCCACAACCTCCTACCAAATGAATGATAGTATCTAAAGCTTCATTATGACATGGTCTAGGTCTTTCAAAAAAAGGCTTCATAAGACCCGAAGTAACAAAATCTGCTAGCCCTACAGCCGCTACTAAGTACAGGATATAAATGATGGCTTGCTTAATAGCAAATTTCCTCCATATGAAAATAATCAATATGAAGTAAAAAGGAATCCAAGTGTTTCTGGCAGTTATCCAAGACATAAACACATCCATTGATGGAGTGTTTAAACCATTTAAGAAAGTAAATAAATGCTGGTCTGCCAGCTGAAGTCCCGTTACTATATCTCCCATTTATTGCTTACTAGATAAGGATTAGGCATCAAAACCTAAGGCTTTCCTCACCTGAGCCATGGTTTGTTTTGCAATCAATTCTGTTTTTGCTTCTCCTTCCCTAAGCTTCTGCTCTAAAGCATCTTGATTTTCCATGTAAAAATTAAAGCGTTCTCTTTCTTCAGAAAATGTATCTAGAATGAGATCTAAAAGAGCCTTTTTGGCATGACCATAACCATAATTTCCAGCTAAATAACTAGCTCTCATGGCGGCCACTTGTTCTTCTGAACCCAATAATTTATACAAAGCATATACATTACAATTATCTGGATCTTTAGGATCTTCTAAGGGTGTTGCATCAGTAACTATGCTTTTAATAGACTTATAAAGAGCTTTTTCTGGGAGAAATACATCAATATAATTATTGTACGATTTAGACATTTTCTGCCCATCTGTACCAGGAATGGTCATTACGGAATCATCAATTTTAGGCTCCGGTAAAACAAATACTTCTCCGTAAGTTCTATTAAAAGCTGCGGCTATATCTTTAGACATCTCTAAATGCTGTTTCTGGTCTTTACCTACAGGAACAAAATTGGCCTGATACAAAACTATATCTGCTGCTTGCAAAACAGGATAGGTAAATAAACCCGCGTTCACATCTGATAATTTATCAGACTTATCTTTGAAAGAGTGGGCGTTTGCCAACATTGGATATGGCGTTAAACAGCTCAAATACCACAACAATTCCGTATGATAACTCGCCAACCTAGATTGACGATAAAAATAATTTTTGTCAGTATCAAAACCACAAGCAAGCCATGCCGCTGCCACAGCACTGGTGTTTTCTTTCAATACCTTCGGGTCTTTCACAGAGGTGAGACTATGTAAATCTGCGATAAACAAGAAAGATTCATTTTTAGGGTCTTTTGAAAGCTTTACGGCAGGTAAAATTGCTCCTAAGATATTTCCTAAGTGTGGTTTTCCTGTTGCTTGTATGCCGGTTAGAATTCTGGCCATTCTATTTAATTGATATTTTTTGTAATTGTAGCTGCAAAATTAGAGATTTAGGCCATGATAGACCCAAATACTTTCCAGTTTTTAAAAGAACTAGACCAAAACAATAACAGAGAGTGGTTTCTCGACAATAAAAAATGGTACGAAGAAAGTAAAGCAGATTTTGTTTCCTTCTGTGCGGAAATACTAGAGGAACTAAAATTGTTCCAAGAAGATCTATTAAACACCGACATAAAAAAGTGCATACTGCGAATAAACAGAGATATTAGATTTTCAAAAGATAAGAGACCCTATAAAAATTATTTTGGAGCCGGCTTTGGCCCTGGTGGAAGAAGTAGTGGAAGGGTTGATTTTTACTTCCAAATTCAGCCAGGTGGTCAAAGCATGTTGGGGGCAGGCATGTGGGACCCCGGAGCTGAAAACTTATCAAAATTTAGGCAGGAAATAGATTATAATCCACAGGATCTTAAGCGTATTATCGAAGACAAGTCTTTCAGGAAGTTCTTTAATGAAATAGCGGGTGCTCAATTAAAAACAAAGCCCAAAGGCTATGACATCAATCACCCAGAAATTGAACTATTGAAATACAAAGAGCTTTTTTTCTTAAAAAGATTTGAAGACAGTGAGGTTGTAAAAAAAGATTTTGGCAAGACCATTGTAAATGGCTGCCTCTTGCTTAAACCCTATCAAGATTACTTAAACCATCTTTTCTATGAAGTCGTTTAGCTCGTTCATCTAATACTATTCAAAAAGCAAATTCCATTTCAAGCCATTCTTCAGGTTTCTTATACGTTAAAGTTCGCCTAATAACATCTGTATGGGAATATTCGTGACTTTGATTTACAAAACGGCTTGCAGATGCCACCCTTCTACCTTCACAGCCTTGAGCGATAGAACAATTAATGTCTTCCCGAATGACTTTCCATTTTATGGAATGAAAAAGTTCTTCTAATCTTAGGTCAAAATCAGTCCCAATCTTTTATAAAGCTTATTGCGATGAGCTAGGTTTACCTCATTCAACAGTTCATTTGAAGGCTTTAAATGCCGATAAGGCAGATTTTGTTTAAGAATAAACTCTTCTGGTTTTTCTTTTGAGAGTTTCATCAGGAAACTGCTCATAGCTAAGGCCAAATCTCACTTTATGATAAACCCGCATTATGCATTAGAAAATCTCCCGATAGCTATCGGGACGGTAGCTAAATCGCTTCAAATCAGCTCGTAAATCCATTTAAACTTAATCACCAGAACCCTTACATTATTAGCTCAGGGTAAACGCTATGCTAATCTATTTTAAATGTCTGATTTATTCCTCTTTTACTACTCATTACAATTCTCCAATGCATAAACCGGGATAAATGTCAAAAATCAAATGGGCATGAGAAAGAGAGGTCATTATCCAATTACTGTTCATATCAATTTTGTATTCATTGACAATTTTACCAGAAAGTTTAAGATAAGCTTTGTCTCCAAGAAAAGACACAGGAATTTCAGTTCCAGTTTGAACAAGTTTCTAGGTGCTCGGTTTGTACTTACCTTAACCCTTTCGCTATGGTATCTTTAAATCCTCCCTTTTAAAAAAAAGTTTCTAACTTTTTTCAGGAAATTGAAAACCCATTGGAAATCAAACCTTTTTTTAGCTGAAATCATCTTTATCAAGATGATAAAACTAAGAGTTGTTTCTTTATACAGATTACTAAAATGTAATATTTTTATATAGCCAAAATTAAATTTGGTGCCAAATTCTAGAAAAAATCCAATTTTCAGTATTATTTTCTTTATAAATGAACTTTTAGTCTCGTTTTTTTTTTGTATAATTGAACAAATTGTATAACAGGCTAAATAACATAAATGTCGCAAAGTAAAAAAGGTAGGCCGCCTACCAAAAAAGTCGGACTAAAAGAGGGTTACTACATTGAAGTTAAAAACCAAGGTTCAAGTTCAGGCATCAAACTTCGAAAAGAAAATATGATGCAAGTAGAAATGGCTATAAAACAATACGAAAAAATTAAGGTTGTTTCTTATGTTGGCCAGGTAAAGGCTGGAAAATGGTTGGATGGTAAGTTCAAAGGACAAAAGACCGCCAGTTAATTTATAAGAGTAATTCTTAAATTAAGCTCATTGAAAAATCCCTATCTTAGGAATATTCTTCAATGAGCTTTTTTATGAGTGCCGGTAACACCTCTGATGCACCACCTTCATAAAAAGTCATTGAGCTTGCATCTGAACTATTGGGTGGTAAAACCTTATCCACTATGAATTTTGGAGATTCCCTAGGAACGTACCGAACCAATCCCGCTGCAGGATAAACCTGCAGGCTGGTTCCGACCACCAAAAACAATTCTGCTTTTTCACAGATCTTAATAGCTGGCTCTATCATGGGCACCGCCTCACCAAACCACACAATATGTGGCCTTAATTGTGCTCCATCTTCAGCTAAATCACCCATTCTTATGGCTTTTAAGCCTATATTATAGACTTTCGTATCATTCTTTACACTTCTTGCCTTATTTAACTCTCCGTGCAAATGAAGCACATTTGTGGAGCGACCACGCTCGTGAAGGTCATCTACATTTTGGGTGATAACCTGAACGTCAAAAAACTGTTCTAAATCAGCCAAGGCTGTATGTGCTGCGTTGGGTTTAGCTTCTGATGCAGCTTTTCTTCTTTGGTTATAAAATTCTAGAACGAGCTCTGGATTATGGGCAAATGCCTCCGGCGTAGCCACATCTTCTACCCTATGGTTTTCCCATAGTCCGTCACCATCTCTAAATGTTTTTAGACCACTTTCTGCACTAATTCCAGCCCCAGAAAGTACTACCAAACGTTTTTTCATTTAATTATAGTTTTAGCTAGATGATAGCTTCTTTAAAATTACCATAGACCTTTCAGCATCCTCTTTAGTTACAAAAATATGGTCATGATGGTATCCAGCTACCACATTACAGCTAATATTTCCTTCAGTAAGTGCGTTAGAAAAAGCTGCTGTAAGACCTACATCATCTAACGCAGAAAACACGTTTAGTGTAATCCAAGAAGCCACAAAATCATAAACTAAGCCTAGTTTATCCGCTTTATCTTTTTCCAAGATCAAACTTAGACCCTCTTTCTCTTTTACTAAAGAAAAAATATCCGCTAAATCTATTCTATCTAATGAAGTAACAGTCACAAAAACAAAATCTCCCGAAAGTAATTCAGGAGACATGTTTTTAATAAGTTTTTCAGTACTATTTGTAGCCATTATCCTTTAGCTAGTTCCAAACACTCTTCTAAAGTAAGTTCCTCTGGCTTTTTATCCTTAGGAATCTTAATGTTTCTCTTTCCAGCTTTAATGTATGGACCATATCTACCATTCAAAACCTGAACGGTATCATTTCCTTCAAAAACCTTAATGGTTTTTTTGGCGTCATCTTGGCTTTTAGCTTCAATAAGCTCCGCCACTTTAGCATTATCAATAACTAGAGGATCCTCTCCTTTAATACTGATATACTTGCCTTTATATTTAATGTATGGGCCAAACCTTCCTTTACCCACCAAAACAGATTCGCCTTTGTACTCTGCCATATCTCTTGGCAAAGCATTTTCTGGATCTTTCCTTTTAATTTCTATTAATTCCAAAGCTCTCTCCATGGTTACTTTGAAAGGGTCTTCTCCTTTTTCCAGGTTATAATACTTTCCATTATGAAGAATATATGGACCGTATCTACCTTCATTTACCACTAAGGCGTGGTCTTCAAAAATACCTAATTCTAATGGAAGCTTAGGACCCTTAATGACCTCAATCGCCTCTTCCATTGTCAAATCGGCTATGATAGTCCCCTTTTTAAGACTCACAAACTCTGGTTTATCTTCATCTGTTGATTCACCAATCTGAAGATAAGGCCCAAATTTCCCAAGTTTGGCAAAAACCTTTTTACCGTCTTCGTTAGGATACATGCCCAGCTCATGAGAATTAGAACCTACAGAACTATCAGCAGCTTCAGCCTTTTCTATTTTATCATGAAATTCTTTGTAAAAATTAGTGATCATGTTTTGCCATGGCAGTTTGCCATCGGCCACATCATCAAACTCATTTTCTACATTGGCTGTAAACTTATAATCAAGAATATCGTCAAAGTTAGCAACCAAATAGTCATTCACTATCAAACCAATGTTGGTAGGAAAAAGCTTTGATTTCTCAGTACCAAAAGTTTCGGAGCCATGATTTGGTTTTACCTCATCATTTTCCAAAACATATTCTTTGTAGTCTCTTTTCTCTCCCGCCCTATCTTCTTTAACGATATAATTTCTTTTAATTACAGTAGATATGGTAGGTGCATAAGTAGAAGGTCTACCAATACCCAGCTCTTCTAGTTTTTTCACCAAACTAGCCTCTGTATACCTGGCAGGGGGTCTTGTATATCTTTCTGTACTTTTTAAAGTAGCTAACTCCAGATCCTGTCCAATATTTAAAGGAGGAAGCATGTCTTTATTCTCTTCGTCCTCGTCGTCCGTAGATTCTAAATATACTTTCAAAAAACCTTCAAATTTAATAACTTCACCAGTAGCTGTAAGTTCTTCTGGTCTGGTAGAAACACCTATTTTGGCAATAGTTCTTTCAATAACCGCATCACTCATTTGAGAAGCAATTGAACGCTTCCAAATCAAATCGTAAAGTCTCTTTTGATTTCTATCCGCTCCGGCCTCGGTCACAGAAAAATCTGTAGGTCTGATGGCTTCGTGAGCTTCTTGTGCTGATTCACTTTTAGTTTTAAATTTCCTAACCTCTACAAATTCCTCCCCATAAGCAGACCTAATCTGAGCAGTAGCATTGCTAATGGCATCCTCAGAAAGGTTAGTGGAATCTGTTCTCATATAAGTAATCTTACCACTTTCATAAAGCCTCTGAGCCACCTGCATGGTTTGAGCGACAGAAAAGCTTAGTTTCCTTGAAGCCTCCTGCTGTATGGTAGAAGTGGTAAACGGAGGTGCTGGCTTTCTTTTACTAGGCTTAACCTCCAGATTATTTATTTTAAATTTAGCACCAACACAATCGTTCAAAAACTTAACAGCATCTTCTTCTGTTTCAAAATTTTTGCCGAGTTCCGCTTTAAGAATTTTATTCTTTTCTATATTAAATAGAGCAGTTACTTTATAAGAAGACTGAGCCTCATGTGTTTCTATTTCACGCTCTCTTTCTACTACTATTCTTACCGTAACAGATTGAACTCTTCCGGCAGAAAGATTTTTCCTGTCTGCACCAGATAACCTAATTTTCTTCCATAAAACTGGAGAAAGCTGAAAACCCACCAATCTGTCCAGAACTCTTCTTGCTTGTTGAGCATTCACCAAATCTATATCAATTCCTCTTGGAGTCAAAATAGCATTAGTGATTGCTTTTTTTGTAATTTCCCTAAAAACTATTCTTTTGGTATCATCAGCCAGACCCATTGCTTCTTTTAGATGCCAAGAAATGGCTTCTCCTTCACGGTCATCATCGGTAGCGAGCCAGACTTCAGCTCCTTTGGCCAATTTCTTTAACTCCGTAACCACCTTTTTCTTATCTGCCGAAATCTCATAAGTGGGTTCAAAATTATTATCCACATCCACGCCTAGCTTCTTATTCGGCAAATCTCTAATATGGCCAAAACTTGATTTGACAATAAAATCTTTTCCTAAATAACCTTCGATGGTTTTTGCCTTTGCTGGTGACTCTACAATTACTAAATTCTTAGACATATATTTTTGGGCTGTGTTAGCTTAAGTCTCAATTTTGCAACAAATTAAGTACATATAAAACCGAAACTGAAAGAATAAATTCATTAACCATACCAAAACAAGGTGAATAGGCTAGAATTATGAAGAAAAGCAGTAGAAGTTAAATAACTTATAATAAGCAACATAAAGCTTCGCTCGAGCCGCTTATTTGTTTTTTAGCCAGTAAACAATAAAATTATAACCAACTATCCTTAGAATATATATACGCATGACTTTTCCCTGTTTTAGGAAAAAACCAATTGTTCATCCACTATGATTATTTGACGGTTTTTCTGTTCCTTTTAGTAGGGGGAACATAATCAAAACCATTTTGTACTTTTAAGTTATACTCAAAAAACTCCATGGCTCTTTTAAGGTTCTTTCTATTTACAGCTATAAAGTAAGGTTTACGCCCTTCCTTTCTAACCAACCTCGTATCTAATTTATAGATGGTTCCTTCTGGAAACTTAGAAATAAACTGCCTAGGACAACTAACTTTTAATTCACAAGGTACCTGTTGACCATCAATCGTTTTCAATCTCATGGTATCTTTATTGGCATCTAAAATAGCCTCCGCAAAAACATCTAGAAAAAAACTTTTATTAAGTTCAGGTATCTGTTCGATAAAGGATAACTGCATATTTTATACTTATAAATTCTAGCACAAAAATAAAATTTTTAGCATTCTACACAAAGAAAAACAAATGTTAGAATTCTTAATGGGTTTTAACGTTTGAATTCTCTACCTTTGCACCTCGTTTCTGAAAAAAATCTATAAATGGCTGAAGTTAAGATATTTTCTGGTACAAATTCCAAGTACTTGGCAAACATGGTTGCCGATTTTTATGGTAAAGAGTTGGGTAAAACTTCCATAAAGAAATTTGCAGATAGTGAAATATCTGTGGCATATGACGAGTCTGTACGCGGATGCGACGTCTTTTTAGTTCAAAGTACCTTCCCAAATGCGGACAATATCATGGAGCTTCTCCTTATGATAGATGCCGCTAGAAGAGCATCCGCTCACTATGTAGTAGCCGTAATTCCTTATTTTGGCTATGCCCGTCAAGACAGAAAAGATAGGCCTAGAGTAGCGGTTGGAGCAAAATTAGTGGCCAACATGCTCATGGCAGCTGGGGCAGATAGAATCATGACTCTTGACCTTCATGCTGGTCAAATTCAAGGTTTTTTCGATATACCAGTAGACCACTTGGAGGGAACTTCGGTTTTCGTCCCTTATTTAAAAACAAGAAAATTGGATAACCTAATTTTCGCTTCTCCTGATGTAGGAGGTGTGGCAAGGGTTAGAAAATTTGCAACGCATTTTGACGCAGATATCGTCATTTGCGACAAACAGAGAAAAAAAGCCAACGAAATAGCTTCAATGCAGCTAATCGGAGAGGTAGAAGGAGCTAATGTAATACTAATAGATGACCTGATAGATACAGGGGGAACTATATGTAAGGCAGCAGAAATCATCATGGGCAGAGGTGCCGCTTCTGTAAGAGCCATCTGTACCCATCCTGTTTTATCTCATAAAGCTCATCAAAATATTGAAAACTCTGTTTTAGAGGAACTGGTTGTAACAGATTCTATACCACTAAAACAAGAGAATGAAAAAATCAAAGTCGTATCTGTAGCCGAGCTTTTTGCGAAGGCTATTGGTAGGATAAGAGATAACGGATCCATAAGCACACTTTTTATAAATTACCAACATCAAATAATTAATTAAAATGAAAAAAACCGAGATTGTAGGGTTTAATAGAGCGAATCTTGGTCGTTCTGCCTCAAATCAGCTTCGTGCTGAAGGGCAAGTGCCATGTGTACTTTACGGCGGCTCAGAGCAAGTATCTTTTTACGCACCTGCTTATTTATTCCGTCCGTTAATTTATACACCAGATGCTTTTGAAGTTAAATTGAATATCGAAGGAAAAGAGTACTCTGCTATTCTTCAAGATAAACAATTTCACCCAGTGAATGACACTTTAATACATGCTGATTTCCTTGAAATCACTGCTGATAAAGTTATTAAAATTGCAGTACCTATTAGATTAGTAGGAACTCCAGCAGGTCTATCTGCGGGTGGTAAATTGCAGCACAAATTACGTAAACTTGCATTACAAGGACCAGCTTCTGCTATTCCTGAATATGTTGACGTAGACGTAACTACTTTGAAATTAGGAGATTCTGTAAAAGTTGAGGTTTTAGACCTTCCAGGTTTAACAATTCTTGACCCTGCATCAAATCCAATCGCCAGTATTGTTATACCAAGATCTGCTAAGGTTGCCGGTAGTACGGGTGATGATGATGATGATGAAGACGAAACTGAAGGAGCTGAAGAAGCTGCTGCAGAATAAAACATCGTTTTATTTAAGTATAAAAG
>NZ_JBSRVI010000005.1:0-5763 GCF_055134445.1 Arcticibacterium sp. | reverse complement strand
CTACTTCTTTCCTACTTCTTTTTACTTCTATGGAATCCGAAGCATAAAAATGATAATGACTTTTGGTTTCTTTCATGGCAAAAACATAAGAAACCGGCACTCCAAATTTGGCGGCTAGATAAAAAGGGCCTTTGGGAAATTCGGCAGGTCTATCTAAAAAATCTGCTATGAGCGTAGGAGCCCCTTCTCTAAATCTATCACCATGTAATACTAAAAGCTCATTATTCTTGAAGGCATTGTGTAGAGCAATGATATGCCCCATGTCCCCATCTTTAATAGAAATGATATTGACATTCTTTTTCTTCTGAACGCCGTCTAGAAAAACCTTAATATTCTCATGCTCGTTTTCATACATCAAAATATTAAACTTGGTATCCAGTCTATTGAGCAACTGTCCAGCTATTTCCCAATTTCCTACATGAGCACTAATGAGTATCCCCCCTTTACCGTTTTTAGATATTTGGTCTAGGTTTTCTATACCATCGTGGTCTATGGTAAAATTGGTTTTCACACCCGCCAAAAGTGCTACTTTATCTAAAAGCGTTTGACCAAAAACGTAATAGTTTTTATACATTTTAGAGAGAGTCTTCCTTCTAGAAAAACCTAAGACCTCCTTAAAATAAAAGAAACTACTTCTATTTGATTTCCAGGCAAATAAGAAATAGTAAAGGGCTACAAAACGAAGGATGAAATACGCAAAACCAAGCCCAAGATGATTCAGTACAAAAACAAAAATCTTTATCCCGAAAAGGTTGGCATTTGTTTTACCTTTCCATTGGCTCATAAGATTACTTAGGCGGCTTCTTTCTCTGTTACTTTAGACTGCACATAAGCGTAGAAGTCGTTAAAAGTAACAATATTCATAAAATCTTCTGGAACTACTTTAAACCCAAAAGCATCTTCAATCACAACAACTAAATCTACATAGTCTAAACTGTCTAAATCTAATGTTTCTTTCAAATTAGCATCCGGTTCAATATTCTCCTCTTCCACCTCAAACTCCTCTACTAAAAAGCCATTAATTTTAACAATTATCTCCTTTTCGGTCATCTTTTTATGTTAGTCTATTTTCTTAATAATCAGCGAAGAATTGGTTCCTCCGAAGCCAAAACTGTTGGACAAAAACAAATCTATGTTTCTTTCTGTGGTTTTGGTAATAATATTTAATTTTTCTGATGCTTCATCAGGGTTTTCAAAGTTGATGTTTGGAGCTATAAAACTGTTTTTCATCATGATAATAGAGTAAACTATCTCACTAGCTCCAGCCATCCAGCACTCATGCCCAGTCAAAGACTTAGTGGAACTTACTGGTGTATTATAATCTCCAAAAACAGAGGCGATGGCTTCTGCTTCCGCAAAATCTCCCCCTGGCGTAGAAGTGGCGTGAGCATTGATATAATCTATCTGCTCTGGAGAAACGTTGGCGTCTTTTAAAGCCATTTCCAAAGACCTCACTTGGCCTTCCACATTAGAATTGGAAATGTGCTGCCCATTGGAAGAAAAACCGTAACCTAAGACTTCAGCCAAAATAGGTGCTCCCCTCTTTACGGCACTTTCATAATCTTCTAAAATCAATGTGGCCGCACCACCACTAGGCACTAAACCATCTCTATCTTTATCAAAAGGCCTTGAAGCTTTTGTTGGGTCATCTTCTCTTACAGAAAAGGCACTCAATCCATCAAAACTCCCAAAAGCAAAAAGGTTGACCTCTTGGGCACCGCCACAAACTACATGTTTTTGCAGCCCCCATTTTATCATTAAGTACGCCAATCCTATGGCATGAGAGCCACTGGCACAAGCCGCACTTATAGTGAAATTTATACCTTTCAGCTTGAATATCGTAGAGAGGTTCATGGTAACCGTACAGTTCATAGACTGAAAAATGGAACCCGAACCTATTAATGTAGTATCTTTTTTATCTCTGATGATGTCTACCGCTTCTGTCACTGCTTTAGCAGAGCTATCATTACCATAGAGAATCCCTACTTCATTTTGATCCAAAAAATCCATATCCATTTTGGCATTATCTAAAGCCTCAATGGTGGCCATATATGCATATTCCGCCTCTTCAGAAAGTCCTTTCCTGGCTCTTCTATCTAAAAGACCTTTTAAATCTGGTTTTTGAACAATGCCTGTCAAAGAAGATCTAAAGCCCCACTCCTTTCTTTCTAGATCTAGTCCAATACCAGATTTTCCTGTAAAGAGCGATTCTTTAACTTCTTCAATGTTATTTCCTAAACAAGACCAGGCTCCTATTCCTGTGATGACAACTCTGTTATTCATGACGATTTGATGATGAAATACTTATGCAAACTTATGAATTTTATGAAAATATATTGTGAACCCTATCACATCAACTGTATAAACCACCATTTATAGAAAGTACCTGCCCTGTAATATAAGATGCTTTACGAGAAGCTAAGAAACATACCGCATCGGCCACCTCCTCTGCCGTTCCAAATCGGTTTAAAGGAATCAGTTTTTTAAAATCCTTTTCTTCAATATCCTCGGTCATGTCTGTTTTGATAAAACCTGGAGCCACAGAGTTAACAGTAATGCCTCTTCTACCCACTTCTTGAGAAAGTGCTTTTGCGGCCGCTATCATTCCTCCCTTAGCGGCCGAATAATTGGTTTGTCCTGGCATTCCTCTTAGTCCTGAAAGAGAGACTACGTTTACTATTCTTCCGTATTTATTCAAATGCATTCCTTTCAAAACCAAACGGGTTACATTATAAAAACCGCCCATACCCGTATTGATAACGGCGTCCCACTCTTCTCTACTCATCCACATCAGTAGTTGGTCTTTTCTAATGCCTGCATTGTTTATCAAAACCTCAATACGCTTGTCAGGGTTTGCTTCAATCCAAGTTTCCAAAACGGCATTAACAGCTTCTTGGTCGGCCACGTCAAATTTCATAAGTTCTCCATCACTCCCCGCTTCTTTAACTAGCCTCAGGGTTTCTTCTGCGGCTGCGGCATTAGATTGAAAATTGATTAAAACAAAGTAACCCATTTGTGCCAATTGCACACTTACCGCACGGCCTATACCTCTAGACGCTCCTGTAACCAAGGCGAATTTTAATGAATTCTCGCTCATATAATGGATGGATTATTCTTTCCAGTAAATTCTATTATTTTATTAATCTTAGGGTGTAATACCGTATCATCTTTAAATGCTGGCACCAACCTTCTAATATCCTCAAAATGCTTTTTAGAAACACTTGAAAGTTTATCGGCTACTTTTAAATATTCTATCGCTTGAGCTATAGATAACAGCTCTATAGATAGTACTTGTAAAGTATTTTCAATGACTTTGCAGCACACTAAAGCAGCATTTGTACCCATGCTTACCACGTCTTGATTGTCATTATTACATGAAATACTGTGCACGTACATGGGGTTAGACAACATTTGGTTCTCTGCGGTAGTAGAGGTAGCCGTAAACTGTGCCGCCTGCATTCCCAAATTTAAACCCAGTTTTCCAAGATTCACAAAAGGAGGTAAAATACCATTCAAATGGCTATTAAAAAGAAAATTCAGTTGCCTTTCGGCCAAAACGCTCAATTTTGTAAGAGCTATTTTCACTTTATCCATTTCCAAGGAAACATAGTCTCCATGAAAATTTCCACCATGCCATATATTTTGGTTTTCCTTATCAATTATGGGGTTATCATTAACGGAGTTGGCTTCGCCTTCTAAAACCGTTGTGGCATAATCCAGTGTATCCTTAATAGGTCCTAATATCTGTGGAATGCACCTTATAGAATAATACTCCTGAACTTTATCCTTGATAATATCTTGTTTGGTCGTTTCTTTATTAAAAAGATGCTCCTCTCTTTTTCTGATGAGTTTACTATCTGTTAGACAAAGATGCATGGCTGCTGCCACTTCTTGCTGACCTTTATGATGCTTTACGGCGTTCAGTTCTTTGGAATAGTGGTCGCTGTAAGACTCTACCATTTCTATAATAAGCATAGAAGAAGCCAAGCTCCAGTTTACAGCCTTATTAGCTTGTAAAAGATTCAGAATCCCTACTCCTGTCATGACCGAAGTTCCATTTATCAAGGCTAATCCCTCTCTTAAATGGATAGAGATAGGTTTTAAGCCTAACTCATTTAAAACCGTCATCGTAGGCAGGTAGCTTCCTTTATACTTTACCTCACCTTCTCCTATTAAGTTTAAGGCCAAATGGGCCAACTGCACCAAATCTCCACTAGCTCCTACCCCACCATGCTCAAAAATTTGTGGGTAAACATCATGATTAATAAGGTCTTTCAATAAAATCACCACTTCGGGATGCACCCCCGAATAGCCCTGCATGAGGGAATTTAAACGGCATAGCATGGCAGACTTTGTCTGCAATTCACTTATGGGCTGCCCAGCTCCGGCACAGTGACTTCTTATGAGGTTATATTGAAGTTCTTTTAAGTTTCCTTCGTCTACTTTGTATTGAGCCATCGGACCGAAGCCCGTGTTGATACCATAGATTAACTTGTCTTTAGAAAACTCCCCTAAGAATTCGTAGCTTTCATTTACCTTTTGGAGAGCTTTCTCCTCTAATTCTATTTTTTCCTGTTCAAATAATACCGCTTGGAAATTTCGGATAGTAAGACGCTTAGCACCTATTTTAATCATAAATTATTTTTTGTTCGAGGCATGGCTCCGCCCTTTCAGTCACATGATGTATCTAGACTTACACATAAAATGCGAATCTAAATAAAAACTAAAGTATCACGACACTAAATTTCGGATTTATGGCTTTCAATACCATTCTACGTATTTTGAAACTCGCAAACAAAAGATAGTACTTACTTATAATCTGTCGATTAACCGTAAAATAGATAATTGTGCCGATAACATCTCTCTAGTTAAGTAATTTGTAAATTTGAATAACACGAAACGAATAATAATCATGAAAAAAACGACCTTAATTCTACTATTTATAAGTTTACTAGGCCTTTCTGTTTATGCTCAAACCCCGGCTAAAAAAGGTAATTATTCTTTCCTAAAAGGGGAAAGCAGTTTGAATATTGAATTTGAATATGATGGCATGATGGTGGGTAAAAAAATGACGGAAGAAGAATACGTAAAAGGGAAAGTGGAAGATTACAATAAAGATGAAGCTGGTAAAGGCGAAAAATGGAAGGCATCTTGGTTTGGTTCAAGAGCAGAAAGGTTCGAACCGAAATTTATCGAACTCATAAATAAATCCATGGAAAAGACGGGCATAACGGCCGGTAAAGATTTGGATTCCAAATATACGCTAGTGGTCAAAACCGTTTATACGGAGCCTGGATTTAATGTAGGTGTAGCCAGAAAATCTGCATACGTAGATTTTCACATGACCTTTCAGGAAACCGCTTCCAAGAAGGTTATTGATACTTATACCCTATTAAGAATACCTGGTGCTCAGGTGATGGGCTTTGATTTTGATTCTGGGAGCAGAATTGCCGAATCTTACGCTAAAAGCGGTAAAATGATGGGTCTTTTTATTGCCAAAGGAGCTAATTAATCACTTTATTATAGTTTTTTCCTCATGCATGAAATTGATTTAAGGATGTTTTTTCCTTGAGTTGGTTTCATGCTTTTTTCTTGAAAATGTTGAGCAACTTCACCCATATTTATCCATAAAAGTTCCTGCCTTCTCATTTTAGAACAGCGTTTTATTTCCAATTATTCTTTTTTCTTTGAGATTTCTATCCCATAATTGGGATAACAACCAAGACGCATGTTAGCTTGACAATTAATCTGACCTTATATCAT
>NZ_JBSRVI010000004.1:0-38686 GCF_055134445.1 Arcticibacterium sp. | reverse complement strand
TCTAAATCTGGTACACTTACTTATGAAGCATCTGACCAAATCGTTAAAGCTGGTTTAGGAGTTTCTACGGCCATCGGTATTGGTGGTGACCCTATCATAGGTACTTCTACGAAAGAAGCTGTTCAATTATTAATGGAAGATCCAGAAACGGAAGCTATCGTTATGATTGGTGAAATTGGTGGAAACTATGAGGCCGAGGCTTCAAGATGGATTAAGGAGCAAGGAAACCCAAAACCTGTAGTAGGTTTTATTGCTGGTCAAACTGCCCCTAAAGGAAAGAGAATGGGACATGCCGGTGCTATTATTGGTGGTGCTGATGATACAGCAGAAGCAAAAATGAAAATTATGGCGGAATGTGGTATTCATGTATGTAAGTCTCCAGCGGAGATTGGCGACGTGATGCTGAAAGCATTAGGTTTATAATTCATTATATCTATAAAGTATTGCGATTAAAGGTTGACCTTCCCGGTCAACCTTTTTTTTGTGCCAAGTTCATCCCAAAGCTTATGCTTTAAGAAGAATTAGTTGCGAAGGTAATTTTCCTATATTTGTTTAACTAGAAAAGAATTCTAATGAACAATATCAAAAATTCCTTCACCATAAACGATTTAGAAAACATATCGGGCATTAAAGCCCATACCATTAGAATATGGGAAAAAAGATATGATATACTAAAACCGGAAAGACTAGGAAGGAACATCAGGCTGTATAACACAGAGAGCCTTCAAAAAATACTAAATATAGCCTTACTTAATAATCACGGCTTTAAAATATCAAAAATTGCGGATTTTTCGGAAGAAGAAATAATCCGTAAAACCCGCGAGTTCGTATTTCAAGAGTTCAAAAATGATAAGGCTTTGGCTTCTCTGAAGATGTGCATGTATAAATTTGACACCTCTTTATTTAATCAAATTTATTCAGAACAAATTCAAATAAAATCCTTCAGTGAGGTTTTTAAAGATTTATTTATCCCTTTTCTTAACTTTATTGGATTAAACTGGCAAACTAAATCTCTAACACCTGCTCATGAGCACTTTATAAGCAATCTAATCTATCAGAAAATACAGGTAAATATTGAAAACTTGGAATGGAACAAATCGGTTTCTGAAGATAGAACTTATGTGCTCTATTTGCCTGAGGAAGAAATGCATGAAATAGGAATTCTTTACCTTAACTATGAGCTTCTTTTAAGAGGAAATAAAACTATTTATCTAGGTAGAAGTATACCTATTCCTGATTTAGAATTACTTCAAGACCAATTGGAGGAGAAAATTGTTTGGATTAGTCAATTTACCGTTTCACCAAAATTTGAAGAGGTTAATCATTATCTCAACGAAGTTTGTCTTAAATTAACTAACGAAAAAAACGAATTCTGGGCGATAGGAAGAAAATTTAGTGAATCTGATGAAAGCCCTAGTCTTAAAAATATTATAATCTACCAATCTATAGAAGAGCTTATTAAAAAAATATAGACGCAATTGACTTTTTGTTTAATTGATTTGTATTTTTGTTAAACAATATGAAAAACATTTCAATTATAGGATCCGGGTTTTCTTCCATAGCAGCGGCATGTTATCTGGCACAAGCTGGTCAAAAAGTTACCGTTTATGAAAAAAACAAAACCACAGGAGGAAGAGCTAGAAGATTAGAGAAAGACGGCTTTACTTTTGATATAGGCCCCACATGGTATTGGATGCCAGATGTCTTTGAAAAATTCTTTGCCGAGTTTGGAAAGCAACCAAGTGATTTCTATCAACTAGAAAAATTAAGCCCTGGATATGAAGTATATTTCGATAAAAACGACAGCGTAAAAGTTTCTGGAAACCTAGATGAAATCTATGAACTCTTTGAAAAAACAGAAAGTGGTAGTGCCGCTAAACTGAAAAACTTTCTTGAGCAAGCCAAACGCAACTACGAAATAGCCGTACAAGATTTAGTATACAGGCCAGGAAAATCTCCTTTAGAATTAGTTACTTTAAAGAGTGCTACCAGGTTACATCTTCTGTTTACAAGCATTCAAGCACAGATCAGAAAAAGCTTTAAAAGTCCCAGATTAAGAAAACTTCTGGAATTTCCCGTTCTTTTTCTTGGTGCTAAACCTAGTAATACGCCAGCCATGTATAATTTTATGAACTGGGCGGATTTTGGGTTAGGCACATGGCATCCTAAAGGTGGTATGTATGCTGTAGTGGAAGGAATGCAGCAACTCGCAGAAAATCTCGGCGTAGAATTCGTTACGGAAGCCAATGTTGAAAAGATCTTGGTGGAAAACAAAACGGCTGTAGGGCTTACAGTGAATGGCAAGGAAATAAAATCCGACTTTGTTTTAAGTGGTGCAGATTATCATCATTCAGAAACGCTACTTGATAAAGAGCATAGACAATACTCAGAAGGCTATTGGGCCGAAAAGGTTTTTGCACCCTCAGCACTACTTTTTTATATAGGTATAAACCATAAGTTAGAGAACCTTTCGCACCATACCCTATTCTTTGACACGGATTTTGAGCCACATGCTGCGGCCATTTATGATGAGCCTCGCTGGCCAGAAACACCATTGTTCTATGGGAGTTTCCCGTCTATGACTGACCCTAAATTTGCCCCTGAGGGACACGAGGCTGCCACTTTTCTTATTCCATTAGCTCCTGACCTAGAGGATACCCCAGAGCTTAGAGAGAAATATTTAAAAATTATTTTAGACCGATTAGAAAGCCTTACTGGTCAAGATATTCAGAATAACATGCTATTTTGTGAATCATATTGTGTGAAGGATTTTAAAGAAGACTATAACTCCTACAAGGGAAATGCTTACGGCCTAGCAAATATATTAACTCAAACTGCTTTTTTACGACCAAAAATCAAGAGTAAAAAAGTCAAAAACTTGATCTTTTCGGGTCAATTAACCGTACCTGGACCTGGGGTTCCGCCAGCTTTAATCTCTGGAAAAATAGCCGCAGAGCAAATTCTCCTAAACCTCTAACCTATGAAAAAACTATTTGACGAGTTCTCACTACAAAGTGCCAAACTGGTTACTAAAAAATATAGCACCTCTTTTTCTTTGGCCGTTGGGTTATTATCCCCTTCCATAAGACCAGCTATTTATAATATTTATGGCTTCGTTCGTTTGGCGGATGAGATTGTAGATAGCTTTCACGACTACCCAAAAGAAGATCTTTTCAATAGGTTTGAAGAGGATTATTATCGGGCTATGAAAGATGGCATAAGCCTTAATCCTATTCTCAATGCCTTTCAAAGAACCGTGAAAGAATACGATATAGACCCAGAACACATCAAGGCGTTTATGGCCAGTATGAGAGCCGATCTTAGAAAACAAACCTACGATACCAGAAAGGAAATAGAAGCCTACATTTACGGTTCTGCAGACGTGGTTGGTCTTATGTGTTTAAAGGTTTTTGTAAAAGGAGACTGCGAGAAATTTCTTTACCTTAAAGATGCGGCAATGCATTTAGGCTCTGCCTTTCAGAAGGTAAATTTTCTAAGAGACCTCAAGGATGATTATGAAATCCTCAACCGCTCTTATTTTCCTAATATTGATTTAAGAAACATTTCCCCGAGCCAAAAAGAGGCAATTGTAAATGAGATTAAAAACGACTTTGCTGCTGCTTATAGAGGCATTGTGAAGTTACCTTTAGAAGCTAGACTCGGTGTTTATGTGGCCTATAGGTATTATAACCGTCTGCTGCATAAATTAGAAAAAACCCCTTCTGAAAACATTATGAATGAGCGAATAAGAATTTCTGACTTCAGGAAACTTACTATTCTAGGAGATTGCTATATTCGCTACCATTTAAACAGATATTAGAATGAAGATCTTAATTTTTCTTTTCCTTGGACTATTGGGGATTACGTCATCAGAGGATGTCCCTAAGCTCCTAAAAGAATTTCATAGTATTAAATCGGTGTCTGAAGAGCTCGCTTTTATAAAAAAGCACGCCACCACCAACTCGGCGACATATCAAGCATATGTTTGCACGATGGAAATGAAACAGGCAGAGCACGCCTTTAACCCGATGAAGAAATTAAGTATCTTTAACCAGAGTAAAGATAAACTGGAGAATTTAGTAAGAGAGAATCCTAAAAATATTCACTTGAGGTATGTTAGGTATCTTATTCAAAATAATTCTCCTTCTATTTTATCGTATAAAGCCAGCATTTCTGAAGATAAATCCATTTTATTAAAATATCTACATTCAAGCTCTTCTGAAGACCTTCTAAGTAAATATATCAAGCAGCACTGTTCATTATGATATTCGCATTTGTTACACTACTTACTTTTTTAATCATGGAAGGCATTACTTGGTGCACCCATAGATTTGTAATGCACGGACTTTTATGGGTATTGCACGAAGACCATCATCAACCTAGGTATGATTCATTCTTTGAAAAAAACGACATCTTCTTTGTCATCTTTGCCATGCCAAGCATATTGCTCTTTTATCTAGGTGTAAACGGAGGTTTAAACGTTTTCTTCTTTATCGGTTTAGGAATTTTGTTTTATGGCATAGCCTACTTTTTGGTTCACGATGTGCTCATTCACAGGAGGTTTAAATGGTTTGATAAAACCAGCAATCCATACTTAAGAGGATTAAGAAAGGCTCATAAAATGCATCACAAACACTTAGGGAAAGAAGATGGTGAATGTTTTGGCATGTTATACGTTCCTTTCAAGTACTTTAAGAGTCCCAATTTGTCATGAAATGGCTTTATTTGTTACTTAATTTAGGCTCTGTTTCTATTCCTTTTTTGTATTCATTTCATCCAAAAATGAATTTCAAGAAACATTGGAAATCTATCTTATTATCTTCCTTTATAGTAACTTTTATTTTCATTTTTTGGGATTCTATATTTACCATAAGAGGTGTATGGGGCTTTAATGAAACCTACCATTTAGGTATTTATGCCTTTCATTTACCTTTTGAAGAAATCTTATTCTTCTTTTGCATTCCTTATGCCAGCATTTTCATTCATTATTCATTGGCCTACTTTGTACCTCATTGGCTTTTGGGCATAAACACCACCAAAACCCTAACCATTGTTCTTCTCCTAATTGGTTTAGTGGTTGGTATCACATTTATAGAAAGAATGTATACGGCTGTCAATTTCCTGACTTTTTCTGCTGTCATTATAATTGCTTGGTTTACAAATCTGGAATTACTTAGAAGGTTTTATATTTCCTTTATTATCATTCTTATTCCATTTTTCATTGTTAACGGCATTCTTACTGGCAGCTTTATTGAAGCACCTGTGGTTTGGTATAATAATGCTGAAAATCTAGGAATAAGACTTTTTACCATACCTGTGGAAGATACAGCCTACGCATTTAGTATGATTTTTCTCAATATGATGCTCATGAGAAAGTTTGAAAAACACTTTATCAATGATTAAATTTAAAAGCCATTCTGGCATACATACCTTAACAGCGAGTCAGGTGCTTCCTATAAGTTTAGAAGAAGCCTGGGACTTTTTTAGCTCACCTGCTAATTTGCCTAAGATCACACCTCCAGAAATGAGTTTTGAAATCACTTCTGAGATAGCTAAAAACGCATATGCGGGACAAATTATCACTTATAAGGTGGGCATAATACCAGGAGTAAAACTCAATTGGGTCACAGAAATAACAGAGGTAAAACACTTAAGTCATTTCATTGACGAACAGCGTTTTGGACCTTATACCATGTGGCACCATGAGCATTTTTTTGAAAGCATGCCGGATGGTAAAACCTTAGCCATAGATAAAGTTTCTTACAAAATACCTGCTTTGTTTATTGGGGAAATGCTGCATGGCTTGTTCATCAAACAGAAATTGAATCATATTTTTTCTTTTAGAGCAGAAAAGCTAGAAAAGATGTTTCCGAATGGATGAGAAAATTAACATTTTTTGGTTTAGAAGAGATTTAAGAATAGCGGATAACCACGCTTTATACGAGTCTCTTAAAGCAGGCCCTACCTTACCCATTTTTATTTTTGACACGGCTATTTTGGAGGAGCTAGACCAAGATGATGCTCGTGTGAGTTTCATATACCAAAGTCTTCAAAATATTAATGAGCAACTGAAACATCATCAATGCTCTATAAAAGTATACCTAGGAAAACCTGAAAATATCTGGAAGCAAATACTAGAAGAGTATGATGTAAAGGGTGTTTATTTCAATAAAGATTATGAGCCCTACGCCCTTCAAAGAGACTTAGCTATCCGCTCTGAGCTATACAAAAAAGGCATAAACACTTACGCCTTTAAAGACCAAGTCGTTTTCGAAGAAAATGAAATCCTTAAAGCGGATGGAAACCCTTATACCGTTTTTACACCTTATAAAAACAAATGGCTAACCACCTTTAATGAGCACTTACTAGAGCCATTTAGAAGTCAGGAACAACTGAATAATCTTGTGACTTTCCAGTCTAACTTGCCTTCTTTAGAGGACATTGGATTCAAGCCTTCCGGCATAGCTGTTCCGGATTATACTTTTGAACATTTAGAAAATTACGAAGAGGTAAGGAATATTCCATCGCTGGGTCAAACTTCCTACTTGAGCACCCATCTTAGGTTTGGAACCATTTCCGTAAGAGAGGCTGTCAAAAATGCAAGAAAGGTAAATCAAACACTTTTAAGTGAACTGGTATGGCGAGAGTTTTTCATGCAAATACTCTTTCATTTCCCACGGGTTTGTACGGAAAGTTTTAAAACCAAATACGACAACATCAAATGGCGAAATAACGAAGAGGAGTTTGAAAAATGGTGCACAGGAGAAACTGGCTATCCTATGGTAGACGCGGGTATGAGAGAGCTTAACAGCTCTGGCCTTATGCACAACAGAGTTAGAATGGTAACGGCTAGCTTCCTATGTAAACATCTCCTAATAGACTGGCGATTAGGCGAAGCTTATTTTGCTAAAAAATTATTAGACTACGACCTCTCTGCCAATAATGGAAACTGGCAATGGGTGGCTGGTAGTGGCAGTGATTCCGCCCCTTATTTTAGAATTTTTAATCCATCAGAACAGCAGAAAAAATTTGACCCAAAATTGATTTATATAAGAAAATGGATAGAAAATTACGACACCCTCACCTACCCTGCACAAATGGTCGAGCATAAGTTTGCAAGGAAAAGATGCCTAGAGGTTTATAAGCTTTATTTGTAGTTATTTTCCTAAATTGCGTGCATCTCACCGATAAGCTAGATTGTATTTTTCTATCAATATACTGACTTAATCCACGCCATTTAGGTCTTGGAAGTACGATTCATTGCTATATGGGTGTTACATAGAATACTTTTAACCTATTAAAATATTTTAAAATAATACCTTCATCAATTAAAATATCTTCAAAACTGATAGCGTATTCTCATTCCATTATGTCTATAAACAGTCGAATGAAAAAGAATATTCTATTACCTCGCAAGGTTTTAATACCCCTGCTACTACTAACTTTTGGCTACGCTGTAGAAAGTTATTCACAACAGTACGGACTTGGTTTTTATGGAAATGAGAAAATCAGCGACAAACGTACCACGCTGCTTTTAGGTAAGAATCAGAAAATATGTACCGGTACTAATTTTTCATTGAATTTCAAAATCAAGTTAAATCAAAATCAAACCAACTTCTTTGGTTACATATTTAGGTTAGTGGATGAAAATGGGAAGAACATTGACCTTATTTTCTCTGAAAACTCTTATAAATTAATTGTCGGCCAGGAGAGCATCAATCTAAAGCTAGATCCTTCAGATTTACCCGACAAATGGGATGATTTTTCCTTAAAAGTCCAAACAGCAACCAATGAAGTTTCTCTAACTAGAAACGGAATCCTATTATCCAAAACAAAATCTACCAATCATCTCTCCAACTGCTTTACTGTATATTTTGGTCAGTGCAATCATCCTAACTTAAGCTACAAAGATGTGGCTTCTATGGTGATAAAAGATGTTTCTGTCAAATCCGAAAATAAAGTGCAACACCTTTGGCTTCTTAATGAATCCTCTGAAAATATAGCTGTGGATTCTAAAGGAAAGCTAAATGGCGAAGTGACAAATCCAAAGTGGCTAAAAGAAAAAATAAAAGATTGGCAAGAAGTACTTAACATATCTGTTAAAGGTATTATTGCTAACTCGTATGATGCCCAAAAAAATGAGCTGCATTTTTTCAGCAATACCGAACACGCCATTTTTGATTTCGTATCTGGTAGTCTAGTAAATATTCCTTATAATAATGGCCATCACGAAATTGACTTTGGAGATAAAGCCGTTCCACTTTCCCAGAACAATATTCTACTCAGGTTGAATTCTAGGCAAATGTTCACATTTAAATTCAAAGAGAACATTTTTGAAAGCAATGTCCCGAAAGCGGATAGCCTTACGGAATTTTGGCATCATAACATCTATATCTATCCGGAAGACTCCGCTTTAGTAACCATTGGAGGATATGGCATGTTTAAGTACAAAAATGCCTTTCACAAGTTTTCTTTTGCGAATAACAAGTGGAGCCAGATTTCTATGAAAGGGGATATACCAACACCAAGATACTTGGCTGGATTTGGCAGTACGCCAGATAGAAAAACGTCCTATTATTTAGGTGGCTATGGTTCTGAAACCGGTGACCAGCTGATAACGCCTAAAAACTATTATGATCTATTTAAAATAAGTTGGGGTGAAAGTAAGATTTCAAAGATATATGATCTTCCTACCCCTAAAACGCCATTTGTTTTTGGTTCAGATCTCCTAATAAATGAAGATAGCGATTCATTTTTGGCTGTGATTTTTAATCAACAAAAATACAATTCAGAACTTCAATTGGTCAAAGGTTCTTTGAAAGAACCCATATTAAAAAATATAGCTAGTGCCATACCTTTCGAATTCAATGATGTGAGTTCAACGGTTAACCTTTATCAAAACACTATTGACCAGAAATTATATTTGGCAGTCACCCATTATAACATTGAGAACGGGCTTACCAAAGTCAAAGTTTTCACCATAAGTACGCCTGTTGAAAATGAAGTGGCTGCTTCCATGGATTGGAAATATGCCTTGGCGGTCTTGATTCTCCTTGCCCTACTCTTGGCAGCCTATTTTTCAAGAAAAAAAACAACCAAAGTTACCGTAGAAAGCCAAATTCCTGATTCAACGATTTCTGCTGTGACTACATCCGAAAAAGGGAAAAGCTCCCTGGTTCTTTTCGGAGAATTTCATTTAATAGATCACAATGGAAAAGACCTTACCCGCATGGTGAGTCCTTTAATTAAAGAAATCCTGATCTATGTTTTAATGCATTCATTAAGATGGAACAAAGGCCTAAACTCTGCTAAACTGGATGGCATGTTCTGGTACGACAAATCTAAAGCCAGTGCTAGAAACAATAGAGCGGTTAATATCCGGAAATTAAAAAGTATCCTCGAAGAGGTAGAAGGCATAACTCTGGTTAAAAACACGGGCAATTGGGAAATAGAATATGACCCTAAAAAAGCTTATATAGATTATGCGGACTTTCTAGACATTACACTCTTTCATCCGGAAAACACTAAAGAACAGATTATCAAGCTCTCTAGTATAGTACAGAGAGGAACCTTACTTCCTAATCAGGATTTCGATTGGTTAGACAGCTTCTCCAGTGAAACTTCTAACAAGATCATCGACAAATATCTGCTTTACTGGGATGGTCAGGAACTCACTAAAGAAAACGCTCAAGCGTTTATAGAAATAGCCAATAACATTTTCCTCTTCGATTCTCTAGAAGAAATGGCTATGGGTATTAAATGTAGGGCTCAACACCTCCTTGGAAAACACTCCTTAGCAAAGGAAACTTATGAGAAGTTCATACTGAACTACCAAAGTTTATTTGGCGAGAAATTCGGGAAGACCTACCAAGAAGTGTTAGAGTCTTAAATAACCCTCATTCATCTCAACCCATCTTTCCTACTAACACGACCGACCTGCTCATCTTATAGTGGAACAGATGGAAATTGCACGTTTTCACACCAATTCCAATTAATATTTCACACCGAATTCCACACACCAAACATCCAGTCAAAGCAATGTGAAAACTCAAAACATATGCTTCCTATAAAGTAATACTATTTTATCCCATCCCTATCCTCATACATTACTAATAAATTTTAATAAGGTACTTACTATATATAAAATATAATATTATATACCGATTAGGGCTTTTAAGGGTCAACCAGACGGATCTAAAAACAGATAATGCAAGTCTGTAAAATTCAATAAACGGCCTTGTCTTTCAAAAAATGATAGAATTTGGAGACTATTTTTCATTTTTTCATACAATTATAGACTTGTTAAGCATTTGTTAAGCATTTGTTAAGGATGAACTCTTATAATTGAAAACTTAGAAAAGGGATTTTTTGCTGTTTTAGTATGCATTCATTAAATCCTTTTGAAGAGTACTTAATTAACCTATAAACCTTTCTATTCTTATTTTCATTTACCAAAATCTATTAATTACATGAGAAAAAAACTACTACAATTGTTTCTTACTCTTATGGCAACGGTCGGTAGTTCGGCTTATGCTCAAGAGACCGCAATTCAGGGTAAGGTTACAGACGCTACAGGGGAAGCTCTATACGGCGTAAACGTAACTGTTAAAGGTACTACAAAAGGTACTATTACGGGTGAGGGCGGAACTTATACAATTTCTGCAACTCCGAGTCAAACAATAACTTTTAGCTACATCGGATATGATTCAAAAGATGTTTTAGTCGGTACTAAAACAGCTATCAATGTAACACTAGAAGAAAACGCGAGTCTATTAGGTGAGGTTGTGGTAACTGCCTTTGGTATCGAAAAAGACAAGAAAAGTCTTGGCTACTCGGTAACTCAAGTTGGTGGTGACAAGTTTACGGAATCTAGAACGACTAACATGGGGAACGCATTAACTGGTAAAGTAGCTGGTGTGAATGTATCATCGCCTACTACTGGTGCTGCTGGTACTAGTAGAGTTGTTATTAGAGGTGGTTCTTCTTTAAGTGGAAATGACCAGCCGCTTTATGTTATCAATGGTGTACCTATGGACAACTCTAACCTAGGAAATGCTGGTTTATGGGGAGGAAACGACAGTGGTGATGGACTGAGCTCTATTAACCCTGACGATATTGAAAACATTTCTGTTCTTAAAGGTAACTCGGCATCTGCACTTTACGGCTCTAGAGCTTCTAATGGTGTTATCCTTATTACGACCAAGTCTGGAAAAGGAACTAGAGGCATCGGTGTAAGCTTTAACTCCAACTACACAATGGATAAAGCCATTGACAGAACAGACTTACAAGAAGTTTACGGAACAGGAATAGACGGTTTAGCTCCTACCAGCCAAGCAGAAGCTGCAGATCAAGGTGCAAGCTCTTGGGGAGCTAAATTGGATGGCTCTAATGTTATTCAATTTGACGGTGTAAGTAGACCATACTCCGCCACTGGTGAAGGAATCAATGATTTCTACAGGGTGGGAAATACCTGGACCAATACTTTGGCTTTGGCCGGTGGTAACGATGTAGGAAACTTCAGGTTTTCTGGTTCTAATCTTCAGAATGAAGACATTATGCCGAATTCTGGATTCGACAGAACTGCATTTAATGCCAATCTAAACGGTAAATTTGGTAAAATAGACCTTGCGGTAACTGGACAATACACGAAAGAGTCTGCCAAAAACAGACCTCGTCTTTCTGACTCCCCAGGTAATGCCAACTATACCGTTTTAACCAAATCTCCAAATATATCGTTTGCAGATTTAATGGGAGACCCTTTAAAGTTAGGTTCAAAAATAGATGGTACCGAGCTTGGCCATACCAGTAATATTTATGCCACAAACCCATATTGGGCAGCATATCAATTTCTACGTTTAGATGATAAGCACAGATTCTTCGGAAACGCTTCTGTAACCTATCATTTAACCGACTGGCTTTATGTGAGAGGAAGACTTGGAACAGATTTCAATGCGGTAAGATTTGAAACTTCAGAGCCTTACGGTACTGCCTACAAAACTACTGGTGATTATAATATCACCAATAGAACCATTCGTGAAGACAACGCAGATTTATTCTTAGGCTTTAATAAGGACTTTCAGAAGATCAGTATTGACGGTATTATTGGAGGTAACCGAATGAGAAGGTCTGATGAGTCTGCAAGAGTAGGTGGAAACGGCTTAAACGTACCTTTCTTTGGTAGTGTTAACAACGTATCCAGTACAAGCTATAGTTATGGATTCTCTGAATACGGTGTTAACTCTGTTTTTGCTTCTGCAAACATCGGGTTCAACAATTACCTATTCTTAAACTTAACAGGAAGACAAGATCAATTCAGTACTTTATCTCCTGAAAACAATACCATTTTCTATCCATCAGCCGGTCTTAGCTTTTCATTCTCAGATATTATTCCAAACCAACCTGCTTGGTTAACCTTTGGGAAAGCAAGAATCTCTTATGCACAAGTAGGTGGAGGAGCTCCTTCTCCTTATTCTAATAATTTGACTTATAGAATGGAAGGGTATCAACATAATGGAGCCATTTTAGGTAACATTAATAATGGTTCAATTCCTAACCCAAATCTTAAGCCATACCTATCTAGCGAAATTGAATTTGGACTTGACTTAAGATTCTTAAAGAACAGATTAGGAGTAGACTTTGCGGTTTATAAAAGAAATACTGTTGATGACATCTTGAATACTTCCATCTCTGGAACTTCTGGATACGGAAGTACTTCTATCAACATTGGAGAGTTAGAAAATAAAGGTGTTGAGTTATTGGTTACTGGAACGCCTATAAAAAATTCTAATTTCAGTTGGGACATTTCCTTCAACATGGCTAGAAACATATCTAAAGTATTAAACTTGGGTACTAACGCCAAAGGAGAGCAAATTGAGTTTCTTAACTTAGAAGAAGCAAGATCAAGACAAGAAAGGATTCGTCATTATGTGGGAGAGCAGCTAGGTGTTATTGCAGGATATAGTCAAGCTACTATTGATGGTGTTCCTGTTTATAGTGCCGACGGATACCCTGTAAGAGGAGACTTCGAAATGCTTGCCTTGGGAAGACATCCTTTCAGTGCAGGTTTCTCTAATAATTTCAAGTATAAGAACATTAGTCTTAGCTTCTTAATAGACATGAGAAATGGTGGTAACATGATGTCTGGAACAAACCTTGGACTTTATGCTTCGGGACTTCATAAAGAAACGCTTGTGGGTAGAGAAGATGGTTTGACAGTAACTGGCGTAACGGCTGACGGTGAGGCTAAAACTTGGCAAATTGCTCCAAGTGATGTAGACCAATATTACAGCGAATACCGTACGATTACCAGTAACTTTATTTACAACAGCTCTTTTGGCAAACTTAGAGAACTTTCTTTAGGATATAGCTTACCAAATAGCATCCTTCAGAAAACCCCTTTTGTAAGTGCAAAAGTTTCTGCTGTTGGAAGAAACCTTGCCCTACTTTGGTCAAGCGTTCCTAACGTTGACCCAGAAAGTGGTTATACCGCAGACGGTGGTTCTCAGGGTTTAGAGTACTTCTCTATGCCATCTACAAGAAATCTTGGATTTAACCTTTCTCTTTCTTTCTAATCCAAAAAAAGTATCAAAATGAAGAATAACATAAAGAAAATAGCCCTTTTCACCTTAGCGGCATTAACATTTGCTTCTTGTGACGAGGACAAATTAACGGAGCTGAACATCAACAAAAACGCTCCGACAACAATTGACATGAGATATCTACTTGCATATAGCCAATTAAGAGTGGCTGGAAGTAGATATGAAAGCTGGAGAACTAATCTTATCTATAGTTCCACTATGATTCAGCATAATGCAACTTTGCAAGGTTACTGGAGTGGTGATAAATACTATTATAACTCTCAATACAGTGGAGCATATTGGGAAAGTCACTACACCAATCCTATCAAAAACCTTACTGAGGTAGTTGATAAGACCGCTGGTATTCCAGAAATGGCGAATATACATGCTGCGGCTCAAATTATGAGAGCCTTTGATTTGCACAGAATTACCGACATCTACGGCGATGTACCTTATTTACAGGCGGGTCGTGGATTAAAAGACCAAGCAAACTGGTTTCCTGAATATGATAAGCAATCTGACATTTACAAATATTTAATAACGGATATTAAAGCTGCTAGAGATGAGTTTTCTGCTACTGCAGCAGGCTTAGGAGAGCAAGATGTTTTATTCCAAGGTGACCTATCTAAATGGAAAAAATTCGCGAACGCTCTATTAATGAGAATAGCGATGAGAATGAGTAACGCAGACGAAGCTGGTGCTAAAGCGGTATTCCAAGAAGCGATGACTAGTGGTGCTATCGATGATACAGCATCAAATGCTTACTTGGTTCAAGTACTAGGTAATGGTGGAGACACCAACTACAACGGAACTTCCTTAGTGTATTCAAACGCCGCTGGTGGTGGTGGAGATGACAACGCAAGAATTTCTAAAACTTTCATGGATTGGATGAACGCCAATAATGATCCGAGAAAAATGATTATTGTAGGTGGTGTTGGTAATTTCTATGACAGCAGCACATGGAATACAGATCCTGCAGCTCAAAAAGGATTACCAAATGGTTATACGTCTACGACTATCAAGAATATCATTCCAAATTTTGGTACGTATAACGACTATAGCTTCCCAAATCCTAAAATCTTGGATTTAGATGACCCTACTCCATTTATTTCTCATGCAGAAGTAGAATTCATGAAAGCTGAAGCCGCTGTAAAAGGATGGATTTCTGGAAATGCAGAAGCCTATTTCAATGCAGGCGTGGTTGCAGCTATGGATTCATGGTCTTGGTTTGGTGTAGAAACACCTACTGCAGCAGCTGTTAGTGCTTATATTGATGGTCTTGGTTTTGCCACAGCACCTAACAAGCTTAAGCTTATTGGTGAGCAGTATTGGGCAGCCACTTACCTAAATCATATAGAGTCGTGGTCTAACTATCGTAGATCTGGTTATCCTGAACTGGTTCCTACTTCAGACCCTAATAACGTAACGGGTGGCACTATCCCGCGTAGATTAAGATATTACGAAGATGAGGCTGGAAGTAACCCAAGTAGCTATGCTGCAGCGGTTGCCGCTCAAGGGCCGGATTTGTTGACTACTCGCATGTGGTGGGATAAATAATCAACGCTGATTTAACAATAAAAAAGGCTGTTTCGATATCGAAACAGCCTTTTTTGCTTTTAGAAGAAAGCATATCTTTCATTAATTCAATTCCTCAATGCGTTGGTCGTAAAGTTTTTTGCTTTCTTCCACGGCTACATTAAGCTCCTCCATGATACCGTCAACCCTACCTTCAATACTTTCTAGCTGAGCGTTAATATTGTCAAAAGAATTCAAAGCTACAGCCACTTCCAAAGCTTTTACTACATCTACAGCATCGGTATGCAAAATCCTTAATTTGCCAATCGCCTTTGATGTATTTACCAAAGTACCGTTATATTTAGCTCTAGCTGTTTTAATGGCCTTTGAAAGGTCTGCTTTACTTTTAGCGTCAGACAAACTATTCGTTTGCTCTTCCATGGCCGTAAAAAGTCCTTCAGCTTTTGATTTCAGGTCTTCATACTCTTTATTCAAATCCTTTACTCTTTTATCTACTTTTTCCCAGTTACCATAAACCTTGGCAAACTCCTTATCTTCATTTTTTGCGTCTGATAGAGCGGCCTGCAAACCACTCAATGAACTTAAACCTTTGGTCACATTTTCATTTGTGGTGTTTTTATCTTTCTCAAAAGTCTCCACTTGTTTTTGAAAGGCAGCTTTTAGTCTAGGTAAGTCCTCTGGGCTTTTATTTTTCCAGCAAGAGCTTAGTATCAAACTCAGGATAAATAAAGGGGCAAATATTTTTCTCATTTGATTTATTTTTTTGAACAATCTCCAAAACTAACATTTTCAATACATATTCCAATTCACCCATTCCAATATCTATTCGTTTCAATGCCCTTAATTGCTTAAATTTGAACTATAAATTTTAACCATTTTACTATGCCTCGTATAGCATTTTTATTCTGCTTATTTCTCTCTGTTACATTCGGGACTTCCGCTCAACAAAAACCAGATTTTCTCATCAATTATAATGGTGTTTGGGTAGACTCTGTTTTTAATTCTTTGACTATTGACCAGAAAATAGGTCAGTTACTTATGCCCAGAGGAAACTTCTCTGGACAAGGTTACGAACCAGAAAAATTAAAAGCCTGGGTGGAACAATATCATATCGGCGGTCTAGCCATGTTTGCCGGCCAGCCAACCACACAAGCACAAATCATCAACGATTTACAGAAAATATCTAAAGTCCCCCTTTTAATAGGAATGGACTTTGAATGGGGCTTAGCCATGCGACTTGACAGCACGGTAAGGTTTCCGTATCAACTATCTTTAGGAGCTATGGATGGCGGCACAGACCTTATAGAAGCCATGGGTAAGGAAATTGCTTTACAATGCAAAAGACTAGGCGTACATGTAAATTATGGCCCTGTGGCTGATGTTAATGTCAATCCAAACAATCCTGTTATCAACTTCCGCTCGTTTGGGGAAGATAAACTAGATGTTACCCGAAAAGCTACCGCTTACATGAAAGGGCTACAAAGTGAACACGTTATAGCCACAGCTAAGCACTTTCCTGGCCATGGCGATACAGGTGTAGACTCACATTATGACCTGCCCATAATCCCTCATAACAGAGCAAGATTAAATGACATAGAACTGTTTCCTTTCAAAAACATGATAAACAGTGGTCTTTCTGGAGTCATGACCGCACATTTAAGTATCCCAGCTTTAGACGATACACCAAATTTAGCAGCCACGCTTTCACCAAAAATCATCACTGGCGTACTTAAAGAAGACCTTGGTTTTGAAGGATTGACATTCACGGATGCCATGGATATGCAAGGCATCACAAAACATTTCCCAAACGGAACCGCTTTGGTGCAGGCCATTCTGGCTGGGAATGACATTTTGGAGACTTTTGTAGATGTTCCTACCGCAGTAAATGCCATTAAAAATGCCTTAGCTTCTGGTGAACTGACAGAAGAAATTTTGAACCAAAGGGTTTTAAAGATCTTGAAAGCCAAGTCGTGGGTGGGTTTAGATCATTACAAGCCTACTAAAATCAAAAATCTTATTCAAGATCTGAACACCACAAACTCAGATTATATCAATAGAGCGTTGGCAGAAAAAACCATTACTTTGGTGAAAAATGAGAACATGACATTGCCTATTTTAAACCTTCAGAACAAAATAGCATTTGTTTCATTGGACGACCCTACTACTACTAGTTTCCAGAAGATGGCTAGAAATTATACGGATATTGACTTCTTCAATATGCCTGAAAATCCTTCTGAAGCTCTTATTAGTACCATAAAAAACAGAACAAAAGATTACGACCAATTGGTGATAGGGATGCACTTGCAAAGCATTAGACCTTATAGTAATTATGGCGTAAATGAAGGCAATCAGAAAGCCTTAAGTGCACTTTTGAATAATACTTCAAAGGCCATTGTTGTGGTATTTGGAAATCCTTTTGCATTAGATAAAATAAAGGACTTAGAAAAAGCCAAAGCGATAGTGGTTGCCAACCAACTCACTCCATATATGGAAGAGGCCGCCACACAGGCCATTTTTGGAGCTATTCCTTTTCTGGGTCACTTGCCTGTAACAGTCAACGAAAATTTCCCTTATCAGCTTGGTCTATACCCTGCCACGCTCAAAAGGTTGGCTTATGGTATTCCAGAACAAGTAGGCCTTAACTCAGAAATTTTAAACGCTAGAATTGACTCGGTTATTTACCATGGACTAAACCAAAAAGCATACCCTGGAGCGGTCATGCAGGTCGCTAAAAATGGCAGAGTGATATACAGAAAGGCTATAGGCTTCCATACTTTTGAAGATGGCGAATCAGGTATTAAAGTTGAAAAAACGAAAGTTTTTGAAAAAGGGAATAAAGACGTTATGGATAGTAACTATGATCCTTTCGAGCCTAATAGCCAGATAGGTTCGCCAATGCTTATTGGAAACGCAGATGCACAAAAACTGGAGGGTTCTGTACAGTTGACAGACTTATATGGACTGGCTTCGGTTACCAAAATAAGCACGTCAGCTTTGGCAGTTATGCAACTTATGACCGAGGGGAAATTTGATTTAGATGCTCCTTTCGGACAATATTACGAGGAGTTCAAAGGCACCAATAAGGAAAACTTAACCTTTAGAGATATGCTCACCCATAAATCTGGTCTAAAGGCTTGGATACCATTCTGGATGGACGCTATAGACACTTTAGGCACTATAAACAAAGGACTGATAAAACACCCTGAGCTTTTATCAAAGTTTGATTATTTACCGGAGCCTGAGCTTAACTTTTTCCAAAAGATATTTAAAAAGAAAGAACTACCGAAGATTGATTATTTGGGAAGTGTACAAAGGAATAATGATTTATGGCTAAAACTACTAGACATGAAAACAATTACTTGGAAACCAAACATCTTTTCTAATGCGGCATCTGAGGTGTATTCTGTTCAAGTGGCCGATACGCTATGGCTACATAAAGATTATAAAAAGACCATTTTTAAGCAAATAGAAACGTCTGAAGTAAAGCCAGAGCAGGGTTACGTTTACAGCGACATGCATTATTATTTCTATCCCGAAATAGTTCCAAGAATGACAGGTAAACCTTGGGAGGCATACTTAAAAGAAACGTATAAATCCCTAGGTGCCAACTCGCTAACCTATAACCCTAGACGTTTTTATCAGCTTAACCAACTGGTGCCTACCGAACTTGATACTTTATTTAGGAAATCGTTAATTCATGGAAGGGTTCATGATGAAGGTGCAGCTTTACTAAACGGTATATCTGGTCATGCAGGTCTTTTTGGCAATGCCAATGACCTTATGAAATTGATGCAGATGTATCTTCAAAACGGCTATTATGGTGGTAAGCAGTTTATCTCGCCTGAGGTGATTATGGAATGTACCAAATACCAGTTTGACCCCGTGGTAAATAGAAGAGCTATCGCTTTTGACAAACTGCATCCAGATAAAAGTATTGCCAACGGCCCACAGAAAGGCTCCGATTTAAGCTATGGACATAGTGGCTATACGGGCACATTTACGTGGATAGACCCACTTTATGACATGGTTTATGTATTCCTTTCTAACCGGGTTTATCCTACCAGAGACAATAATAAAATAAGCGAATTGAACATTAGAACCGAGGTAGGAAACCAGATTTACAAAACCATACTCGGTGAATAAAACTACGTTTTGGGATTGAAGCTCTTTCTGAAGTATTACTTCGAAAGAATCAATCCCAATTCTTTTTCATATAAGCCCCCCTTTGAAGTGCTTATTTCTGTGTCTATCACTTGCGTGCCTCCTTGATGATAAATAGGCCAATTCGCTAAACCTTCTCCATTTGGGTTACCAGTTTTTATAAAATTTATCCAGTAAGTGGAAATGGCACGCTCTACCTTTAAATCTTCCGCTCTCCAGTTTCTTTTCCAAGTATGAAGGTTATGTAAAGTAAAAGGCACATCAGACGTATGAAAAGCCCCATAGTCTGGGAAGTTCTCTTTTAACGGTGGCTCATGCGTAAACTCGTAGACATAGACGTCGTTCTTATTATACTTGGCAAGTAAAGAAACAGGCGTAACCGCAAAATTGATAAGGTTTCTTTTACTCATAGAATTTTGAAGCTGGTCTTTAGTTTCCCCAGGAAAGAGATTTAAATAATCATTGGTATCATCCCCAAATTCTTCTTTCACCTTATTAAAATAGTCTTTTGGAGAAATATCTGGAGCAGAAAATAGTTTACCATCTGCGGCCACCCAACCTCCCAAAAAAGGAACGTCATTATGTTTTCCTGCTTCAAAGTGCCCCTTAATATCATTTGGCAAAACAACACCATCGCTCAGCAGAGCATTTAATGAGCCTCCGGCTTCACGAACCAGGTGGAAAAGCTCCTGAGCAGGAATTTTTCTCAAATCGGCTATAGATTTCCCTTCGAGTTTTGAAGTAAGCTCTTGTCCCTTTTGCTCCGCCTCTTCTAATGATTTTACCCTATCCGATCCTAGCAGACCTCCACTCTGACCAATGGCTTTATGGAATAGTCCCTTTGCTTTGGGCGAAGCCAATAATGCATGCACAGACATACTACCGGCAGATTGTCCTGCTATAGTTATATTATCTGGGTCTCCCCCAAATAATTCAATATTTCTTTGTACCCACTTCAAAGCCGCTATTTGATCTAAAAGGCCATAATTACCCGAAACCTTATCTTCATTTTCGGCACTCAAATCTGGATGTGCCAAATAACCAAAAACATTAACACGATAATTTATACTCACAAAAACGACATCATTTTTGGCATATTTTTCTCCGTCGTAAATATCACATGCCGCCGAACCCGAATTAAAACCTCCGCCGTAAATCCACACAAAAACGGGTTTCTTTCCTTTGGATTTTTTGGCCCAAATATTTAAGTAAAGACAATCTTCGCTTAGGGGTTCAGGCGGTGCAATAAACTCTTCTGTCCACATGGCAAAAGGTTTTGGTTCTGACTGCATGGGGCTGGCAGAAAACGCCTTGCATTCCAATTTATCAACCCAATGATCATGCTCCACTGGTGCTTTCCATCTTAAAAGCCCTACGGGCGGTGCAGCAAAAGGAATTCCTTTAAAAACATTTAGGTCTCCTTTCTCATAACCTTCAATGAGCCCTTTGTCTGTTTGAACAAGATAGGATTCGCGAGGTTGACAGGCTAAAGTCAATAAAAGCAGTGGTAAAAACTTCAGTATTTTCATTTGTATTAGGGTAAGTTCTTCAATATAGAAGAAATCATTTTTGAAATCTGTGATTTCTTATATCATCTAATAAAGTCGTCTTCAAAAACAACTTTTCCGTCGAGATTTGAAATTTTTATATTATCCACAGCCCCTCTACCCTTTATGAAATATTGAACACCACATAAACTACCTATTTGCCCTATATATGGACTTTCAAAAATGATTTCCTCATCTAAAAATATCTGTAGGATTTGATTCTTTAAAATCACTTTGACATTCCTCCAATACGACAAATCAACACCCATTTTACTCAGTAGTGCCCTTTCCTCTTGTGTTTCAAAGTGTGTATCGGCTATCTCCAAATTAGCATAAATGATGGCATCGGGAGCTAATAGGTTAAATGCTAGCTGATTTCCATTTTCCCCAAAGAGATTAAGACTTACGTCATAAGCCCAAGACCCACCAATTTCTGGAGAATTCTTTACACGAGTTTCAAAAACTAGAGCATCGGCGTTCACATTGAAGTTTTTAAAGACTTGGAAATTACCATAGGTTTCTGGCAAACTAGGTGGAGCTAACTCTAATGGTAACCTCATTATGCCATCCTGAATAAATGGATATTCACTAATAGGCCTATTTAAATTGACGCTTGCCCACCAGTCTCTTGTTTTCACAAAAAAAGGTTTGGTCATTATAGCTTTGCCATCCACTAAAAGCCTAATATATTTCCGACCAGGCGACCGAACTTTAAATTTTAAGTTTCCTTCTCTTTTCTGAATTATCTCAATCTGCCCATTTATATCAAATAAAGCTCTGTTATAATCCAAGTCCTTTAGATCATAATCTAGCTCTACAACATCCTCAAGAAATATCTCGTCACCATTATCAATCACAAAACCTAGCTTAGAATCTTCAATTTGTCCAGCATAACTCCAGTAAAGTAAAATCAGTGTTAGGAGAAAAAAAACAGACACTATCAGGTAAGGTTTACGGATAAGCGTTTGTGCCTTTAAGATATTTTTCTTTTTTTCTACTTTATTTTTAAGACAAAAATCTTTAAAGTCTTTATAACCCAAATAGACCGTAAAAGCATCCTTGTTTTTATCGCTGAAGGTTTTATCATAAGTCATATCCAAAAACCTTCTTATAGAGTCCTTAGATACACTTTTTCTACTGGCCATTTCTAAGCCATACCTCCGTGTAAGGGCTTCATCTATTTCGTCTTTAATTTCGTTATAGAATCCATCCTTATTGCTTATAGAGTGCAACCCCTCGTATGTTTCAGCGAAGGTCACTTGCTTCTCCTTGTCCCAATTCTCTCGAATTTTATCATGGACAGCCTCTCTTAGTTTTTGGGTATAAAGTCTTTCTGGATTCATTGTGGTTTATGGTAAGTGGCTGCAAGTTAATGGTTTTAAGTTATTTGCAAAAGGTTTGCAAAGAGCTAGAATAACCTTTGCTAAAGGTTCATAACTGAAAATAGTGATTTTTATAGAATTATTGAAAGGTAGCAAACCATCCTTTTTCGCTTAGCTTAAAATCCATTTAACCTATCTATGAACTATTTATCTACCAATGTTGAAAAAATCATCGGTAACCTTGAAGAAATAACGCACTTCACGGCCGATGTAAATTATACGCAAATTCATTTCAAAAATGGACAAAAACATATTCTCAGTTATACCTTAAAGCGGTTTGAAGAGATGTTAGAAAACTCCGACAACTTTGTTAGAATACATAGAAGGTATATTGTCAACTTCGATTTTGTGTCTACTAAAAGCAATTCTGAGGTGCTTTTAAGAAGCGGACAAAGACTACCGATAGCGAGAAGAAAGCGGAATCTAAATTTTTTAACTTAATGTAAAACAAATGGAATTCATTGATAAACTTAGAATAGAATTTGAGGCTAAGATTAAAAATGAATGGGAAGAGAAATGGTCGTCTTTTGGCGTTTATGACCCCTTAAAAAACAACCGACGATCTAAGTTTTATACTGCCTTAGCAGCAGAAATAAGCAGGACTACCAATTGCACCGTCAGTAGAGACACCGTAAATAGGTTTGACAAAACAAAGGGAGGCGATTCAGAGGCTTCCCTTAATGCTTTTTCCAGGTATCTTAACTATGATTCATTTCAGCTTTATGCTTCGGAAATTGCAGTAAATAAAACTGAGCGTAAATCATTTTCGAGACGTATAATGATATCTGTTTTTTTAATTGTCACCATAGCTGCTGTACTCTGTTATTACTATTTACAAGTACGCTCTGAAAAAGAAAAAATAATCCAGGTTATAAAAAGTGCCAACAAAAGCCAATTTAAGGCATTTCTGTCACTCCCTATAGTTGATAGTTCTGAGATATCCAGCTACTATTTAAAAACGGGCTCCGCCTATAAATCCATACTCACTCTTTTAAAAGAGAACAAAAACACCCATAGAACCTTAAGTCAGCCTGAAGAAAACCCTTCCTATCAAAAGCTTTTTTCCTTAGAGGTGATTGACCTCGAACGTAATAATGCAGTAGTGAAAACTTCGGAACATTGGTTTTTGAAATGGTATGATTCGGAAAAATCAAAATATACGATCAGCTATGATGTGCAAAACGAACAGATATACGAATTGATAAAAAAAGGCGACACTTGGTTCATAGACAATAATTATTACCAAGGTAAAGCTACCAGTATTGACTTCTAAAAATCCGAGCACATTTCGCTTTTCTTCAACGAATTAGGTATTTTTCTTTGACGCTAAAGCGAGTAATTATCGGCCTTTAAACAGCCAAAACGACGGTTGCGAATTTGCGAAAGAAATGATAGCGAAAAATATATGCTACCGTTTAAACACTTTATAGTTTTGATTTATCACCACATCTTACTTAAAAATAAACCCCTATTATTATGTCTAATTCACAGAACCCAAAAGGAGTTATCCAAAAAGCCATCCTCTTGAAAAATAGTATCGCTTATTTTGAATCTTCTGTTAACTACACACACGTTCATTATACCAATGGCGACAAAGTAACGCTTAGTTATACACTCAAGCGGTTTGAAGAAATTCTGGCTTCCAATGAAGACTTCGTCCGAATCCATAGAAGCTTCTTAGTGAACTGCAAACATATTAAAACCAAAAATTCATTTGAGGTTCTCATGAGTGACGGCCAAAGGCTGCCGGTGGCTAGAAGAAAAAAAGCTCAAATGACTTTTTAGTTTTTGGAATGGTAAAGATTGAAGATACGATTCAGATGCTTCTCTTTAATAATTTACTTCATCTTAATAAGCTCAATAAATTTTAATTAAGATGAGCTAAACTTTAATACCAATAAAAATCAATGTTACAACTCCACTAGGTTTAAAATTGAAAGAGAACCCTAATTACAACGATAATAGAATTAAGAGTAAAAAGAAAGTAGAAGCGGCTATACCCTCAAAGTCTTTGAAGAAAAACTCCGCTTCCTTAAATTTTCGCCTCATTCACCGCAAGTATTTAGTGAATTACAACTACGTTAAGCACCGTTTTGAAGGTTCAGTTCTGATGAAAAGCGGCGTGGAATTACCGGTTAGTTAGGAGGAGGTGGTCGATTCTGGTGGCGGATGGCGGCTGAAAAACTCATTTCTTTTATTAAAAAATTTATAGATTCCATAATTCATGATATGAAAAAACTTATATACTTATTCATCGTTTTCTTTCAAATATTAGAGACAAAATCTCAGATTCCGACTGACATCAATCCTCCTGTAAATGGTGAAGGATGGTCTTATAATGCCTGGGGGATAAATTGTAATGATTGTCAAACTAAATGTGGGCTTTCAAACTATAGCTCCATTTGTGGGACATATTGTACACATTGCTCATCAGGCGGAATAGGTCAATCGGATGATACAAATGCTTGGGATATTAATTTGAATACTCCGTCACATAACTTTGACAATTTGAAACCAGTATATGCAATAGAAAATGGCATAATAGATACAAGAGGAACTTGGGGGGGGAATGGTGCTGGTCAAATTTTGATTAAGCATATGTCAGATGACGGAACAGAATGGTTCAGTTCATATTTACATATGACTAATAAGGACACCTTTGTCGCAGGTGAAAGGATTCAAAAAGGGCAATACCTCGGTCGTATTTCAAATGTAGGTTTGAATGGCGGACCCCAACACTTACATTTTGCTGTTTATACTTTAAATCAAACTGGCAAGCTAATTTCGTTTTATCCTACAATTTTAAATAATAACGGTCTGCAACTAAATTTTGGGAGTATAATAAATGCAGGGAATAAATTCTCCCAAAAAGAGATTTCTATAATCTTTAGAATTCCTAAAAATAATGGCAGCTTATCGAACAGCAATCCAATTGAAGATATTCGAATAGGAGAAGCTGATGACCTAACTTATACTAATCTAACTCATTTAGGGGACGGATACTACATTATGAGGGTAAGCTTGCCATCCGTTAATAGCTGGACAAATGGCGAGTCTTATGATATTTCTTTTAAGGTTAATTTTCAGAACCCAGTCTTTAATTTAAATGCTTTTGGAGATAATCAAGTGAAATTCAGTAATGGAAACTTCAACGATACAGATCGTAAATGGTTTAAAGAATATACAAGACGGGCAGCCCTCTACGGCTTTTTAGGTGGGTTCGGTAATAGTTTTGGAAACGATTTTTCTAATGTTGATTTTGCAACGGCGGCAAGATTAGTAGTAAATGCTGCAATTAAGCTGAGATTAGGTAGTACCAATGATGCTCACATGACAAATGCATTTGCTCAAACATTGGCATCAAACATTCCGATTTCTGAAGACAGCTACAACTATTTTCAAATACTTCAGCATTGGGGCTACAATATCCCTTCTGCAATTACTCCACAAACTACAATTAAGGTAAATCAACTAACTGAGATGTTGATGGTTGGTTTTGGAATTAACAGCTCTACCACCAATACGCTATTAAATGCAATAAATCAAACCCCAAGTACAACCTGCTTTTTCTCTGATAACCTTCTTAAAACTAAGTATGTTAAGAAAACCTATAAAAATTCCGTTGGTAGAGAATATACAGAACCAATACTTTCATGCGGAATGAATAATAACACAAATGTTAGTAGAGCAACTCTAGCGAAGCTTTTAGTAAACGTATATGAATTTAAGTATCAGGTTAACTTTTCAATACTGCCAGTAGCTAACGCACGTATAAATAGCACAAATACTACTATTAACTTTCAGGTTCTTGGACTAAAAAAAGAATTCAGTTCAACACCAACTGGTTCTTTACTTAATTCAAGTTCAAGTTCAGCCGTTTACATGACATCGGGTCAATTCAGGGACTTTTCGTTTCCTGAAGTAACAGTTGATGGTCAGCAAGTAAGTTGTTATTGGAGTGTGGATGGTGGCACAATTACGCCAGTTGGTGGTTCACCCTATTTTCAATCTATTAAATGGACAGCACCTTCCGTAACAAGTTCAACTACTTATCATTTATATAGATATGCCACAACCGCAACGGGCTATGCAGATGAAACAGTGATTGATATTGTTGTTAGCCCTGTTTCGAACCCAACCGTTGTAAATATTTCAGTACCATCATCTATTGATTTTGGAAATACAACTGTAGGAAGCAGTACGGATAGAACTTTGACCATTACCAACCCTTCATCATCTACGGCAAAGCTTACGGGTACGGTAAGTAATGTAAATGGGGTTGGTATGACGATTTTAAGTGGTTCTCAAACTTTAAACATCGCTCCGGGACAAAGTCAGACACTAACTTTGAGGTTTAATCCTTCAAGTGCTGGTAGCTATACTAACAATATATCGGTTTCTGGTAACTTCTCAGGAGGCTCAAAGTCTATTTTATTAACGGGTTCTGCAAGTACTGTTACACCTACTTTGACCTACAGTCGCATACCTGACCAGACTTACTCTTTGTTAGATACTAAATACGGTGAGTTTTCGGAGGCGTATATTACAGTTAGTAACTATTCAGGAGTCACATTTCATGGTAGTTTTGATATGGTAGGATTAGATTACTCTGCTGGAATTCTAAATGGTAGTGGAGGGGTTCTAAGTATCCCATCAGGAACTTCTAAAGATATTTGGGTTAGGTTTACCCCAACAAGTAACGGTACTAAGTTGGGTACATTGTCTATCACGGGTTCTGCTACTAATACGCCTGGGGTATTTCATTTTAGCACGGTTGGCACAAATGCACCTACAAGTGGCTGTGTAACTGCGAATCTTACAACATTGACCAAAGTAGTTAATCTTAGTACATCTGGTTGGCGAGAATTTGGAAGGTTTACATTGACCAATACATCGAGTACCTTGCCAGCAAATATTACAAATTTCAGTCTTCCAACTACTTTTTTTAGAATATTAGGTTACCAAGGAACTCAGTTTAGTTTAAACCCTAATGAAACTAGAGAATTCGTTGTTGATATTAACCCAATAGCAAGTCAGGGATATTATTCGGGTGTTGTTGTTATTGGTACACAAGTAAACGGGTGTAATATAATAAATATAGACTTAAGAGGAACGCCGTCTGTAACAGCGTTAAACAAACCTGAACTAATAGCACCAATTGCAAATTATGAATATCCTTATTTGGGCTTTCCTCATGGTTTCTATTTGGATTTCAGAAAAATGAACGTTGATGGCTTAGCGAAATATAGAATATATTTAATTGATATAACGACAAATGAAATTCTTTTTAATTACTACGATGCAGGTAATTATACAGGTTATCAGCCAACTCAAAAAGCTGTTTTTCAAACAGACGCATTTTGGTTACCAAATATCGTAAGAAGTAAAATAGGACATAAATATGGCTGGCGAATTAGAGCTGAAAGTTTGTCAGATCCAAATATTTATTCCGATTCTGAACTTGGTTTTTTTTCTGCAGAAAATTTGCCGTTATGTGAAACTCCAACAGATTTTACTATTAGTAACATTACAAAAAATAGTGTTGATTTAAATTGGATTGCCAGACCTACCGAAAATGGTTATTCTATCGAAACAAGTACAGATAATGGGGCTACTTTTACAGAATGGACTAATAACTTCACAAGTAATCCGCCTTTAACTGTTCCAAATTTATTAAATTCCCAAATTTATAAAATAAGGGTTGTGGCAAAGTGTAATAAACGAAATGGAAACTATCCTATAAACGAGTACACTACAAGCACACCTTCCATAAGTAAAGAATTTACAACACTTGCAGACTGTTCAGGGGAGACTGCTTCAATTAGTCCAACAAGTCAACAAACTATTTGTCAAGGTGCTTCTACAAGTTTCACTGCATCAGCAGGGAGTGGATATCAGTGGTATAAAAATGATTTACCAATTAACAGAGCGGTTAGTCAAACTTATGCTGCCAATCAGGCAGGAAGCTATAAGGCTAAAGTTACGTATTCAAACGGTTGTGAAGTATTTTCAAGTTCAATGGCTGTTTCTCTAATCACAAAACCAGTTGTTACAATTTCTTCTGCATCTGCGGGGATTTGTTCTGGTGGTTCAACTACTCTTACCGCTACTTCCATTGCTTCAGCAAATTATCAATGGGTAAAAGATGATATAAATGTAAATAACGCAAACAGTAACACACTTACAGCCACATCTTCGGGAGTATATAAGGTTAATTTCACTCAAAATGGATGTAATTTTTCGACTGATTTATACAATCTACCTACTTTGGCTAATCCGTCAATTAGTGTAACCGGGAATAATAATTTGACAGTAGGAAATACGCTGAACCTTTCAGCGAGTGGAGCAAATTCCTATTCTTGGACAGGACCGAACGGATTTACAAGTCAGTCAAGTTCGTTTGCTATTCCAAACATTCAGTTAAATAATGCTGGTAATTACCTTGTTAATGGCGTTGGAGCAAATGGGTGCAGTGCAACAGTTGACTTTAACGTTAATATCTCAGTTCCTTGTAATCTACCTTCGGCAACTATCACAGGCACTCAAACTATAAATACAGGTCAAAATGCCAATTTATCAGTTGCGTTGACTGGAGTCTCACCGTGGAATATAACGGTTAGCGGAGTTACTTACAATAATATACTCTCATCGCCCAAAACAATTACCGTTAACCCAATAAGCAGTACAACATACACTCTATCTAAAGTGGAAAATAATTGCGGGCTTGGTACTTTTGGAGGAAATGCCATTATAACCGTAAACCAAACCTGTCAATTACCCGATTTGATTGTATCAGACATTATAGTCACAAAATACACCTCTGATAAAATCTACTATCAGGTAAAAGTGAAAAACATAGGTAACCAATCAGTGAATCTAGATAGCTTTTCTTTTTCTACCTACGGTTCATCTAATGCCCTAAAAGACAATGCAGATGCCTTTAAACATGCGATGTTTTTAGGCGGTGGAGATTTGGCCAAAAACCAAACTATCACTTACAATGTTTCTGCAAGTATGAACTATGCCAGCAATCAGCATTATTTTCTGGTATTAGCAGACCACTACGGCATGATAGCAGAGTGTGATGAAAACAATAATATGGGCAGCAAAGTAGTAAAGCCTTGCAGCCACAGCGGCAACCAAACACTTACGGGTAATTACAATGGTCTGGTAGCGACCAACGGTAAACTAATATTGGATGATGTTACCGCCAATGCCAACACTTTATTTTTAGGATCATCAGTAGAAACAAAACCAACCAGTAATTTCCAAAATCGCCCAACAATGATCCAAATTGGCAACTGTCTCAATGTAGCTGGCACCTCCGCCATCCAGTCGGAAAGTATTCAATCAAAGTCTGAAAAGGACATTTTGGAATTCCAGGATTCAGGTACTGATTTAGTTGTCAATTATTCACTAAATCAGTACACTAGCCTAAACATCAGTATCTGGGACCTGGAAGCTCAAACCAAACTTTCAAACATATCACAAAACCAATCTATAACCGCAGGAAATCATACCCTAGATTTGTCTAACCAAAACTTAGTTTCTGGTAAAAGTTATATTGTACATTTTGAGACGGAGAATGGGTATTTTGCTAAGGTGGTGGAGTTGTGAAAGGTATTTTTATTATTTGATTTACTTTTATAAGCTTCAATAACTCTGGAACAAACCTCCAGAGTTTTATTTTTCCACAAAAAGGTTGACAAATAATATTTTATTATTATTTTTGTCAACCAAACAAAAGAACAACCTAATGGAAAATGCCTTTGCTAACAGACTACAGTCCGCCAGAAAGATGGCAGGCTTGTCGCTGCAAAGCCTCGCTGATAAGCTGGGCAATGTAGTTACCAAGCAGGCATTGAATAAGTATGAGCAAGGAAAAATGAAGCCCGATAGTACTGGTCTCATTGCTCTTGCGAATGCTTTGAAAGTGCCTGTAGATTATTTTTATGCTAATCCATCAGTTATACAACTTACGCAAATAGACTTTAGAAAATATTCCACCAAAATCAGTAACACCCTAGAAGAAAGCATTAAAGAAAAAGTAAAGTACCAATGTGAAAGGTATTTTGAGCTGGAAGATTTACTGGCTTTGGATGAAAAATCAGATTATTTCTTTTTCAAGAACACTGTAAAGGATGAACAGGATGCAGAAGACGCAGCCAAAGAATTAAGAAAGAAATGGAATTTGGGAGAAGATCCTATCCCCGATGTAGTAGAACTATTAGAAGATAAGGGCTATAAAGTTGTAGAAATTGAGTCTCCTGATGGTTTTGATGGTATGAAAGCAGACGCGGGAGATCGTAAAGTAATTGCTTTACCTAAACTTGAAGACCCCGAAGCGGATTTAGTACGCAGAAGGTTTACTGCTTTGCATGAGCTTGCTCACCATGCATTAACTTTTGCTGAGGACCTTTTAGAAAAGTTCATTGAAAGGCTTTGTCATGTGTTTGCTTCTGCTGTTTTATATCCTGCTGAGAAAGCCATGAAAGAATTGCACCAATCACGTTTTCACTTTTATGTAAATGAGCTGGTATTGCTTAAAGAGCGATGGGGTATTTCATTTCCTGCAATCATGCAGCGAGCGGCCAGACTTGGAATCGTGGATAAAAATTTAATAACCAGATTTTCTATTGCCTATAATAAAAAAGGATTCAGAAAGAATGAACCTGGTCGATTTAGTTCTAAAGAAAAGCCTAATCGTTTAGAGAGATTGGTTTATCTGGCATTAGCTAAAGAGGTGATAAGTCTAAATGAAGCAGCTTATTTTATGGATACTACTGCTTGGAAAATACGTGCAAACATGAATTTAATGGTGTGAAATGAAAGTAGTCATTACAGATGTCAGTGCACTTTTTGATTTATATGAATTAAAAATTCTTCCTGAGTTTTTCGCTCTAGAATTCGAATTTTGTATTACAGATGTCGTGTATGATGAAATTGTCAATAAAGCACAAATTAAAGAGTTTGAAATATTTGAACGGACTCAAAAGTTAAAAGTGATTCATTTTACAGAAGAAGAAGTAATTGAACTACAAAGTTTTGATTGGAAGTATACCAATCGCTCTCTTAAAGACAAGTCCATACTTTGGAAGGCAATGAAAATGCAATCAATGATTTTGACATGCGACAGTACTGTAAAAAGAGAAGCGGAATTTAGAAACTTAGAAGTTCATGGCAGTATTTGGGTAGTTGTAGAACTTGAAAAAAATAAGATCGTGTCAACCAAATCGGCAATTGAGTTGTTGGAGCAGCTCAAAATTGTAGGTGATAGATTGCCCATTGAGAAGATAAATAAGATTATTAAGCGTTTAAAATTGAATATAGACTAAAAACAAAAAAGCCGAAATGTTGGAGCAAATCGGCTTCTTAATAATAAGAACAGGTTAAAATCTTATGGACGAGATGTAAAAAGCGGGCTTGTCACCCTACTTCTTCCTGTTTATTCTTCAAAAGTAATACTAAAAAGTATTATTGCAATAGCTCCTTGGGCTATTTTCAGACGCCTCAGTTTCAAAAGGTCTGAAAACTTAATCAATTAAAACATATGGCGGTAAATAAACCGGTAGGCGATGGAGCACGCAAAGGTGCTGTTCGCCAACGTAGCCAGGTTTTAAATCCTAAAACTGAACTATGGGTAAAACGAGATACTCAAACAGGCAGATTTTTGGACGTAAACCAAAATGGCAAACCTCATAAAGGGGTAAGAAAAGAGAAATAAGCTTTGCTCAAAAGATGGCTATTATTTGTAAAATTTAATATTAAAAACATGAACAGTAATATAGAAAAAGATTCAAAGAGGGAATCAAAAGAAAAAGAATACGATATAATAGTAAATGGTAGACCAAAAGAATGGAAAAAGAAAGAAATTTCATTTGCAGAAGTTGTTGAGTTGGCGTTTGGCACTTACCAAGAAAATGGTCAAACGGTTTTTACTATGACTTATAAACGAGGTCAGGGTAATAAGCCAGAAGGTGAAATGGTGGCAGGTGATAGTGTAAAAGTAAAGGATAAAATGATTTTCAATGTTACTTCAACAGATAAGTCATAATCCCGATATCAAACGTCTTTTTGACGAAGGTTATCAACTGGAATTACGTGGTGGATATTTGCTTATCCACCACATTCCTTATGTGAATGCTAGCTCAGAAGTGCTCTATGGCACTTTGGTGAATCAATTGCCTTTGAATGGAAGCAACGTATTGCCTCCGCAAACTCATGTTATTTATTTTACAGGAGAACACCCTTGTAATAAGAATGGGAGTATTATAAGTGGTATTCAACACAACTCAGATGCTCAGAATTTTGGAAATGACATAATTGTTCAACATTCCTTTTCTAATAAACCTAAAAATCTGAATTGTTATCTTAATCATTATGATAAAATTAAGAGATATGCAGAGATTATTTCAGCACCCGCTAAATCGTTGAATAACGAAGTAACTGAAAAGCCATTTTTACCAATGATTGATTATGAAACAGATTCAGTTTTTAACTATGTTGATACCAATTCGAGCCGAGCTAATATTGACAAAATAAATGACAAGCTTAACTTATTGAAAATTGGAATTATTGGACTTGGAGGTACCGGAAGTTATATTTTAGATATGGTTGCCAAAACGAAAGTAAAAGAATTACACCTTTTTGATGCGGATAAGTTTAATACCCATAATGCTTACAGAAGCCCAAGTGCCGCTTCCTTAGAAGACTTAGAAAAAGGATTGTTTAAAGTGGATTATTTCTTAAAAATCTACGAGCAAATTCGAAAGAATATCTTTGGATATAAAGAATACATTCATGAAGAGAATTTGCATTTATTAAAAGAATTAGACTTTGTCTTTATTTCTATTGATAACAATAATAGTAGAAAATTAATTATTGAATATCTAATTCAAAAATGTATTCCATTTATAGATGTAGGAATGGGTTTGGAGGCTTATAATGAGCAAATTTTGGGCAGCCTACGAGTTACATCAGTAACCAAGGAGAAATTTAATCACATTGAAAAAAGGGTCCCTATGCAGACAAAGGAAGATAATGCATATACTACAAACATTCAGATTTGTGAGTTAAATGCTTTAAATGCGGCATTGGCGGTAATCAAGTGGAAAAAGCTTTACGGCTTTTACCAGGATCTTGAAAACGAACACCATTCAGTCTATTCGTTAAACGTTAATCAATTAATAAGTGAAGAAATTAAAACCTGAATTTGTGGAATTTATTCCTGACGGATTAGAAAAAGGAGTTATTTACATTACTATGAAATACGCAACCGCAGTACATTTATGTATCTGCGGATGCAAAAATCAAGTGGTTACTCCTCTTTCTAAAAACGATTGGAAACTTATTTTTGACGGTGAAACAATTACTTTAACTCCTTCAATCGGGAATTGGAATTTTGAGTGCCAATCGCACTATTGGATTCGTAGGAATAAAGTAATTCGAGCAAGGAAGTTATTTTATAGGAAATAACTAAAATTAAATGAATATGGTCTTAAACTTCCGGTGGCCTATCAAATTGAATAATTTCAATTCTTAGAAATGATTTTCAAAAAGAACCGCTCAAAATGAAAACTATCAGAAGTTTCATACTAATCCCTGGCTTTGTAAAGCTTCTTGCTTTTTCACTTGCTAAGCGGTATTTGAAAACTAGCCATTTTTATTATACGGTAGTTTAAATCAGGAGCTTAGCCATTAACTTGCTTTCTGATTTAAACCTCAACTTTATGGCTAAATTTTACACATTTATACTTTTTTTCTTTCTTCTAAAAGTCTCATTTTCTCAAGATTTAGATTTATACAGGCTCTCCAGTGGAGCCGCCGCATATTCCGTAGGTTTTAACCCTGCCCAAATGGCAGATTCCAGACATAAATGGATGGTAAACCTTGGTAGCTTTGGTGTTAACACCATGAATACTCCGCTTTACAACAGCTATATTCCTTCCAGCAAAACAGAACTTAGACTTTCTAAAGAAACCTTCCATACGCAGAAGATTAATTTCCAGGGTCCTTCTGTGATGGTTCAGCTGCCCCGCAATAATGCTTTCGCTATTAGTACCCACTATAGAAGCGGGCAAATCCTCAACGGAGATTTTGGCGAGCTTTTTAATGGTCTTGAATCCAGCAGCAACAATGAAGACTTAAGTGGCACATATAACGCTATTGGACTAAAGGAGATTGCCTTTAGTTATGCTCATCCTTATTCCTTCAAAGAGCACTTTATTAAAGGGGGACTAACGCTAAAGCTGGTTTCTGCATATCAATCCATTAATTTATTATCACAAAATTTAATGGGTTCTGCTGACGCCAGAAATTCAACCTTCAGCGGAGATGTCTATGGCCGCGTAGGCTCAAATATTAACGCTCCCTTTAAAATAGGAGAGCTCCTAAAAAGTAAAAATCATGGAACTGGCTTCGACGTAGGGTTTATATATGAATACCGTCCAAAATTCCTTGACTATCAATATAGAATGAACGGCAAGGAAGAGTACGAGCCTGGTACTTCAAAATACTTGGCGAGGTTTGGTATAAGCTTTATTGACATAGGAAAATTCGATGTGCCTAAATCGTCAATTTCTAGAAGTTTTAATAATGAGAGTTTTGTTAATTCTAGCCTATCTGATGACCTCATTAGTGATTTACAGTATTTAGACTTAAAACGGAGGCTCCAGACGAAGCCGGAGAATTTATATACTTACCGAGAAGAATGGTGCTAATCGCGGAAGTTAAATTAGGTCAAAAGGGCTGGAATTTTGGTGCCGTTTACAAAACGACAAGCCAAAAAGCTAATCATGGCTTAAGCCCAAGTAGTTTATTGGCTTTATATCCCAGATTTGAGCAAGATGGCGTAGAATTTTCAGTTCCTTTTGTCTTTCATCAAACCACTAAAAAAATGGGCATAGGTTTACACTTTAGAATTGCCTCTATATTTTTTGGTACAGAGTCTATCAACGCCTTATTCCAATCAAACGCCCCTGCTCCTACTGTTTATGCAGGCTTTAACTTGGCAGGATTAGCCAAGAAAATCAAGGATTCTGATGGCGACTCCGTTTCAGACGCTAAAGATGTTTGTCCGAATGTTCCTGGTTTATGGGCTTTTAAAGGTTGCCCAGATACAGATGGAGACGGCATAAAAAATAGTGAAGACGATTGCCCAGAACATGCCGGCCCTAAAGAAACCAATGGTTGTCCAGACACAGATGGAGATGGTATTTTTGACAAATCTGATGCTTGTCCAGAAGTAGCAGGAATCGCAAGATTTAATGGCTGCCCAGATACCGATGGTGATGGATTACCAGATGATGAAGACGACTGTCCACTGAAAGCAGGAGATGAAGAGTTTGGTGGCTGCCCAGATTCTGACGGTGACGGACTTATAGACTCTCAAGACGAATGCCCTGAGTTACCTGGCGACAAACTCTTTAGAGGCTGCCCTGACTCCGACGGAGATGGTATTCCTGATAAAGACGATAACTGTCCAGAAGTAAAAGGGAGCTTAGAAAACAATGGCTGTCCAGATGCCGATGGTGACGGTGTCATTGATCAAAATGACGAATGCCCTGAGGTAATGGGTCTGGCAAGTTTGAACGGTTGTCCTGACTCTGATAAAGATGGTATAAAAGACAGTGAAGATAACTGTCCTGATGAAGCTGGCTCAGCCACTACGGATGGTTGCCCAGATACGGATGGAGATGGTATCATCAACAAAGAAGACTCCTGCCCTAACACGACAGGTTATAAAAACCTTAAAGGGTGTGTACTGAGCACCTTTTTCACACCTTTTGCTGCTTTAAGTGAAGAGCAAAATAAATCGCTGTCGGACATCAGCAATCAAATCACACTACTAAATATTAGCGAGCAAACGATGGTAGATTTAAAGGCAATAAATGAAACTTTAGAATTTCCAATGACCTTCAAAATTAAAGGAAACATGGCCAACACAGTGGAAAGCCTTCTGGGTTCTCCATTAAGAGACTCTGGTTTTGACCTAAAGGTAGAACAAAACCAAAGCGAGAAAAATGAATTTAGTTTTGAGCTTAATCTATAGAAATATGCGATATCTACTACTTCTATGTTTACTATTTCCTTGCATAAGCTGGGCACAGGAAAGAAAAAGATTGCCCAGCCCCATAAATACACCCAAAAGTATTGAGTACGCTCCTTCTATTACGGCAGATTGCAAAACTATGGTGTACCAGTCTGACCAGTACGGCATTTATGTGAATGCCGCCAAAGGTGTACCCAATATTAATGCCGATGGCAAAACTGCTGAGATACTGGATGAATATGAGACCAAGTTTTTTGGCATATATGAAGTCAAGCTCCATCCCACAGGAGAATGGATGACGCCGCAGAATATAGCACCCATTAACCTTTATGCCAATGAAAACCTAACACCGATAATGGGTGGACCAAGTATCAGTTATGACGGCAATACCCTTTTCTTTTTTGCCAACTTTGGTAAAAATGGATACGGAAGGGAAGATATCTACATGTCGGAACGAAAAAAAGACAGTTGGACGAAACCACAGAACATTGGTTCAAATGTCAACTCCGACAACTATGAGGGCTTCCCATCCGTTTCTCCAGATGGAAAAAGATTATATTTTACCAGAGAAATATTAGGGAAAGTAGTAGAAGGAAAGCAATGCTACCGAATCATGGTTTCCGAAAAAGCTAGGAACGGAAAATGGCGTTCTCCATATGAATTACCTGAACCTATTAATGGTACTTGCGAGAAAGCTCCAAGAATCTTGGCGGACGGTAAAACTTTGGTTTTTTCATCCATAAGAAAAGATGGAAGAGGTGATTTTGATTTATATAAATCCATCTTACAGGAAAATGGAAGCTGGTCAGCACCCATAAACTTGGAATTTGTTAACACTAAAAAGTCTGACCTCTTTGTATCTGTAAGTCCTTGTGGTGATTTAATGTATTATGTAAGCAATGGCGACATTTATACCACAGAAATTCCTGAATCTTTAAGACCTGCTCGAAGTGCCACTATACAAGGCTTTGTACTGGATTCCATCTCTAAACAACCCATAGAAGCCAAGGTGGTGGTGAAAGAAAAAGAAAGTACACAGATTATTGCCGTACTTGATAATAACCCTTCAGACGGTAGATTTACAGCCATTGTCCCTTTTGGAAAAAGTTATGAACTTTCTGTTAACCTTCCAGCGTTTTTCACGAGTTCTTATGAAATCAAAAATGAGCTTTTAGTTGACTGTGAGCCGATTCCGCTGAACTTTAATTTATCCAAAATACCCACTAGTACGGAAGAGAAAATAGCCTTGGTGAGCAATAACCCTAACAGTTATAATAACCCTACAAACATCTCAAAACCTAGTTCAGACACAGCACTTACTAATCAAGACTTAAGTCTATCCGAAAATATAACGGCTACTGAGAAAAAAGAGTCATTTAAAGTGAAGGAGTCGCCCAAAGCCATAACTCCTGCTTTGGAGGTGAATAAACCATTAATCTCATCTGTTAAAAAGGCAAATGCACCAATAGAAGAATTAGAACTCATAGCCGATTCACAAGAAACCGAGTCTGAAAAAATATCTGCCCAGGGAGAAAAAAGAGAGGGAGCCAAATTTGTTACCACTTATGCTTTGATTCTGAGAATTATCGACAAAGAAACGGGGCAATTCATTAGCAATCCAGACTTTAAATTAACTCCAAAAAGCAATGAGAACATTTCTCAGACGCCAATATTAAATGGCAATGAACATATTTTAAAAGTGAATGAAGGTGATGAATTTAACCTTCAAATAAATGCCAAAGATTATTTGCAATTTGAAGCCAAAATCCCCCCTATGAACTCTGACAAAAGAGTTACTGTGAAATTGGCACCAAAACTACCAAGTGCTTTAAATATTAGCCTGCTAGATGCAGCAAACAATAAACCGCTTTCAGGAGAAATACTATTAGTATCTCATACGAAGCGTGACACAGTAAAAACTGCCATTAAAGATGGTCAACTTCAAATAGCACTTATTAAAAATGACCAAATTACGGTTATTGGTAAAGCTCAAAACTATTTTCCTCTTTCAAAAAGTGTAGATATTGAATTACCAGAAAATGGTAATAAGATCATCGATCTTGAGCTTAAACTCACCTTGGACGAATACACCCTTGAACTTTTAGCCACGGATTTAGAAACTGGAAGTGTCATACCAAATGCCGTTTTCTATGTTTTTGACGAAAACAATAATCGTGTTCTTCAACTCATTTCTGATGCCCAAGGAAAGGCTATAGGAAAATTGAATAAGAATGGTAAATACCGTATTCAATTGCTGGCAGATGGCTTTCAGAACTCAGAGCAAACTTTAAATAGCCTACTCCAAAACACACAAGTATTATTTAAGTCAATTCCCGCTAAGATTAAGAAACATGAAATAAAAGTTACTACCATTGATCGGTTTACACAAGAAGAAATTTACCCTCAAGTATCTAGTAATAACACGTCGAAAGG
>NZ_JBSRVI010000003.1:0-7878 GCF_055134445.1 Arcticibacterium sp. | reverse complement strand
AACTGGATGAAACCAGGAAAAAGTGAGATAGACGGAATGCCCATTTTAAAACCAAAGTTCAGTTCTTCTGGAATATTGGAGGTTTCGGCTCCAGAAGAAATGCCAAACCCTCTTTTTAAGAATGAGGATTAAGCTCACAGAATAATATTTTTGAAATAGCATGTGATGAAAATCACCCATATTCCATTTCCAATCATGTATTTTTGTTGATATGTCAATCTATGTGAAGAGAGCTTTATACATCCTTATACTTGCAGGATTTTTAATCACTGTGCTTTATGCCGTTTTTTTTAAGGAGAAAGAGGTGGTCACTCCTTTGACCCAAACTTGGGAAAACCCAGTGCCTCATCAAGAAATCCCCGAAGGTTTAGTTTCTCTTAAATCGGAAGATTGTGGCGTCTGTCATCAAGAACATTATGCGGAATGGAAATTAGCAACTCATGCTCATGCCTGGACCGATTTACAGTTTCAAGCAGAGTTAAAGAAGGAATCAAGTCCTTTTATGTGTATTAATTGCCATATTCCACTTCAGAATCAGCAGCCAGACATAGTTACAGGATTAATCAATGGAGATATCTATAGGCCTGTAAAGGAAAAAAATCCGTTTTTTGATCCCGTGCTTCAGCAAGAGGGAATAAACTGTGCCAGTTGCCATGTGAGAAACAATGAGATAATTGGCACGATAGGCAGTGAACTGGCTCCCCATAAAGTAAGAAAGGCACCGGAATTACTTTCTGAAAACCTGTGTATTGGCTGCCATAATGCCAATGCCGTGATTACACCGACGTTGGCTTGTACTTTTCAAACAGGAGATGAGTGGAAGGCTGGGCCATTTTATGGCGAAAAAAACTGTAAAGATTGCCATATGCCTGAGGTAGTAAGGCCATTAGTACCTGGTTATGCTCCTCGAAAAAGTCATAGTCATTTTTTCACAGGCTCTGGTATCCCTAAGTTTGACTCGGTAAAGACGACCGTTTTAAACGGGCTGAATTTTTACCCTGAGAAAGTTGCCAAAAGCTATGTGGTGAACGAGGACTTTAGTTTTAATATAAGACTAAAGAATGAAAATGCGGGGCACAGAGTGCCTACAGGCGATCCAGAAAGGTTTTTTATGGTGGAGCTTACGCTATCGAACGAAGCAGGTCAATTGGTGAAAACCGAGAAATATAGAATAGGAGAGGAGTGGGAATGGTATCCTGAAGCCAAAAAAACAAACGATAATAATCTCAATCCTGGAGAAGAGCGAAGTTTCAAACTTCAAACCGTAATCCATAAAGAAGGGAATTATAGACTACAAGCCAAGGTAACAAAGCATCGCCTTAATAAGGAAAATGCAGAATATAATAAACTTGGAGCTAATTATCCGCTGTTTATCACGGTTTTTGATGAAAACTATTCTTTTGCCGTGAAATAAAAACTACAAGAAAGGCCGTCACGTGTGAGTCTCACCTCATTGAACACTTACTCATTTGAAAGTGCATTAATAGCAAGCTTTTGAATGCTTAAATCTTATGCCATTTATATAATTGGAAGGATGAGGTATGCTATCTAAGAAAATAAAAGAGATGGCCAATATTTAACGGTCATTATGATTGTCAATACCCAATCCGAGTTAAAGCAATCGGAAACGTCAACACTACTATTAAACCTAGTTGTAATTTGTAAGAGGTATGGGTCTGTTTTTTGCCAGTCCTCTCTTCAGTTGGGATTTCAAGAAAGTTTAAAATCACTACCGCCATTTCCATGGAAAATGCTAAATGGTTTCATCCATTTTTTCAGGAATGAGTTCCACAATCACATCCAAAATCATTCGATCAAAACACCACCAGAAGAATTTCAATTCAACGTTTAGAGGCTGTTAAAATAGAGCGTTGATTATTAGAAATTGGGTGTACCAATTTACCTTCTTAAAAGCATGTAATATTTACGCTAGAAATTTGAAATTAATAGTCTGATTCAGGATTGAATAAATGTATTTAAGACACTTATTGTTTTCTCTTGATCATTTATGTAATAGTCTATCAATGAAGTGGTTGAAAGTGTGCTATCCGTATTCTTTGGTAATTTATCTTGATAGAATCTCCCTAAGTATTAGGCCGTAATTCCAATTGTAATAATTGATGAAAAAAAATAATTATATTAATTATATAGTATGAGAATTTTTAGCATAGATTTGACACTTTTTTAAAATTATATAACCTATAAACGTAATATTCTCAACTATCTAATTTCTATGAAAAAACTCTACAAAATTCCCATCCGTGGAACAAATTTGCTTCTGTTCTTTTTTCTAGTCTCGTTGGCCGGCGTAGCTCAGAAAAAAATTACGGGTAATGTAAGTGATGGACCTTCTGGCGAAGGTTTGCCTGGTGTTTCGATTACGCTCAAAGAGACAAATCGAGGTACGATGACAGATGCTTCAGGAAATTTCATTTTTGAAGTTCCTGCAACAAAAGCTGTCTTAATATTTTCTTCTATTGGTTATTTTCCTCAAGAAATTGAAGTTGGAAACCAGACCGTTATCAATATCTCTATGATACTTGATAGCAGATCCCTTGAAGAAGTTGTAGTTACTGGTTATGCATCGCAACGCAAGAAGGACATAACGGGAGCTGTAACAGTGGTAAATGCCAAAGAACTCACAGCCACTCCTGCTGCCAGCGTAACTCAGATGCTTCAAGGTAGAGCATCTGGAGTTGTGGTCGGTAACGATAACTCCCCTGGTGGTGGAACCATGGTTAGAATTAGAGGCTTTGGTACGGTGAATAATAATAGCCCGCTTTATGTCATTGATGGGGTTCCTACCCAGGGAACGCTTAATCAGTTAAATCCTAATGATATAGAGTCTATGCAAGTATTAAAGGATGCTTCTGCGGCGTCTATTTATGGAGCTAGAGCTGCCAATGGTGTTGTTATCATTACAACTAAAAAGGGTACAACTGGCGAGCCTAACATTACTTTTGACTATTATACAGGCACTCAGAAACCTGGCAAAATGTTGGATTTGTTGAATGCTGACGAGTTGGGTCAATATTTATATCAGGCTGATTTAGGGGCAGGGAAAAACCCTTCGGTTACCTCGCCTTCTGTTCAATACAAATTTGGACCAAATGGTGAAGTTACAATGGCAGACTATATCTATCCAAACGTTTATGGAGCTTTGCCTTCTAACTACACCTATACCAATGATATCACTGACCCAAATTTGGGAAAAACGGCCTTTAATATTACCAAAGCGAATAAAGAAGGTACAGATTGGCAAGATGTAATTTTTGACCCGGCACCAATAAGCAATTATCAACTTGGTGCAACTGGAGGCTCTAGTGCCGCTAAATATGCGATTTCTGCTAATTATTTCAATCAAGATGGAATTTTAAGATATACGAAGTATAGTAGATATTCCGTTAGAGCAAATACGGAATTTAAGAAGAAATTCGTAACGTTCGGAGAAAACTTAACCTTCTCTTATGATGAAAGACAAGGAATAACGAACAACAACGAGTCAAACCCAATTATGTTTGCCATTCGTGTTCATCCTATCATTCCAGTGTTTGATATTACGGGCGGACCTACCGCTTTAGGAGGAACAAACACTTCTCCATATAATGGATTTGCTGGTAGTAAAGGGGTTAATTTAGGTAATGCACCTAATCCCTTGGCCAGATTGTATCGTGAGCAAGACAACCTTACAAAAGGATCGCATTTGTTTGGAAACGTGTTTTTGGAATTGGACTTAATGAAGGGCTTAAAAGCTCGTACCAGTTATGGACTCGAGTATAATCAATTTAACAGGTCAGAATATTTTCATAGAGATATTGAAGCTGCAGAGGCTAGAAATGCAAATAGCTTAAATGTCATTAATAGCTATGATAAATCATCTACATGGTTTAATACGCTTAACTATAACAGATCATTGGGTCTTCATGAGTTAAATGTATTGGTAGGTACAGAAGCTGTAACTACATATTATTTTGGTTTTCAGGCAAGTAGAAGTGGTTTTGCTTTTGATGACTTAGATTACCGTTACCTTAACTCAGGGTCAGCTGCTGGACTAAGTAATGCGGGTGATGGTGCAATTCGAAGTGCCTTGTTTTCTCAATTTGGTAAAGTTAACTATGCTTTTAAAGACATTTATTTGGCAGACTTTACCTTACGAAGAGATGGCTCTTCTCGTTTTTCTGAAGCAAATAGATACGGTGTTTTTCCTGCATTTTCTGTTGGAGTGCGTGTGTCTGAATATGACTTCTTGAAAGATGTGTCGTTTGTAAATGATTTGAAGGTAAGATTTGGTTGGGGTAAAACAGGTAATCAGCTTATTCCTAATGTGAATAACGCTTACACTTTATATGCCGCAGATCCTTCAAATAATGCCTATGACATTAATGGTACGGGCTCTTCAATTGTTGGCGGTTTTGACTTAGTTCAATTCGGAAATCCAAATGGTAAATGGGAGACTACTACTTCAAGTAACTTGGGTATTGATGCCGTTTTGTTAAACAATAAAATGGAATTTGTTTTCGACGTGTACGACAGAACTACCTCAGATATGTTAACACAAATTGCCATTCCAAGAACTGCTGGTACTGGATCTATACCGTATACCAATATTGGTGAAGTGCAAAATAGAGGTTTTGACTTAGGAATTAACTATAGAGATAAAGTGGGTAATTTTAGATACCAAGTGGGTTTAAATATTGGTCATTATAAGAATAAAGTCATAAAACTTAATGATGATCCTAATTCAACTATTTTTGGATTCTCAACGAGGTTACCTGCCATTTCTGCCACAAAAGCTGGTCTTCCTATAGCTAGCTATTATGGTTATATCGTTGATGGCGTTATAAAAGATGATGCTGAGGCAGCGGCTGCACCTAAATTTGGTTCATATACAAGGGCTGGGTCTTTCAATTTTAGAGATGTTAACGGTGATGGAATTATAACCGCTGCCGACAGAACAATCATTGGAAGTCCTCATCCAGACTTCAATTATGGTATCAATATTAATTTGGGGTATAAAAACTTTGATTTAGCCATGTTTGGTCAAGGTGTACAAGGAAACGAAATATTTAACTATGTAAGGTACTGGACAGACTTTAACACGTTCCAAGGAAATAGATCAACAGATTTATTGTATAACTCATGGAAAAATCAAGGTGATGATGCCAAACTGCCACGCTTGAATTCTGGTGATGCCACTAGCCAACAGATTTCTAGCTATTTCTTGGAGGATGGTTCTTATTTGAGATTGAAAAATGTTCAGTTGACCTATACCGTACCGTTATTTATTGCTGAAAAAGTAAAGTTGAGTTCTGCTCAGATTTATGTACAAGGTCAAAACATGCTGACATTGACTAAATACACAGGTCTTGATCCAGATATCAACCTTAGAACTTCGGGTAACGACAATCAAGATATTCATATGGGAATAGATGAAGGAGCGTATCCTGTTGCCAAATCCTTATTGGTTGGTATTCGTTTAGGTTTATAATTTGAATGATTTAAATAGTATATAAAATGAAGAAATTAATAATCCTTTTCGTAGCTGTTTTTATCAGCTTTTCATGTACCGATACGTTTTTTGATTTGAAACCCCAGGGGCGTGCGTCGCTGGCTCAGCTATCCAATAAATCTGGGGTGAATGCCTTGTTGATTGGAGCTTATTCACTATTGGATGGAGTAGGTGCTGGTAATACCGGTCGCCATTCCACGGTTTCAAATTATGTTTTCGGTGGTATAGCATCTGACGATGCCGTTAAAGGCACGGATGCTGGTGACCAACCAGAGCAGTCCTTTATTGAACAATACAGCTGGTTGGCTGACAATACCTATTTCTTAGGTAAATGGCAGCATTCGTATGATGGTGTTGGCCGTGCCAATGAGGTAATTCAAATTGTCAATAGTCCAGATGTTAAAGACATGACTGATGCCGAAAAAACACAAGTCATTGCTGAGGCTAGATTTTTGAGAGCTCACTACCATTTTGAGGCTAAAAAAATGTGGGGTAAAATACCGTACATTGATGACAAAACTTATAATGCAGGTGACCCTAGTTCTACAAAACTACCTAACACTGCAGATATCTGGCCTAAAATAGAAGCTGACTTTGAGTTCGCAGCGGCAAATCTTCCAGCGGTGCAATCCCAAGTAGGAAGAGCGTCAAAATGGGCAGCAAAGTCTTATTTAGCTAAAGCAAAAATTTACCAAAAGAAATGGGCTGAAGCAAAAGTTTTACTGGAAGATGTGTATAAGAATTCTGGAAAAACACTAGTTACCAATTATCATGATAACTACAGATCAGGAAGCAGAAACAACGTAGAATCTATATTTGAAGTGCAAATGTCTGTAAATGATGGAACGACAGGTAATAATGGAAATGCGGGAGACGGACTAAATTATCCGTATTCTTCTACCGCACCTGGTAGAGGATGTTGTGGATTCTATCAGCCATCTCATAACTTGGTCAATGCATTCAAAACAAGTGATGGTTTGCCATTGATTGGAGCTGCAGCAGATGGCACTGAAGATTCTTATAACAAAGTAGATTTACCTAACGATCAGGGTATAAGCTCTGGAGCCGCTTTTACACTAGACAAAAGTATAGCAGTGGATCCTAGATTAGACTGGACGGTAGGTAGAAGAGGAGTGAATTTCTTAGATTGGGGTCCAATGCCTGGTTCTACTTGGATTCGTGACCAAGTTTATGCAGGACCATTCTCAGGTAAAAAATGGATGTACTATTTAGCCGAAGAAAGCAGTTCTACACATTCTACAAGTAAGAGAAGTACCAACAATAACTATAGACTTATTAAGCTGTCTCATGTTATTTTATGGCTTGCTGAGTGTGAAATAGAACTGGGAAACCTTGCCGCTGCGGAAGGCTACGTAAACCAAATCAGAAAAAGAGCACAGACGGGTTCAGTGCAAGACCCAACAGTGAATTATGTCGTAAATACTTACCCTGTGGGTACATTTGCCACAAGAGGTGCAGATTTTGCAAGAAATGCCACACGTATGGAACAAAGACTAGAGTTTGCCATGGAAGGTCACAGGTACTTTGATTTAGTGCGTTGGGGAATTGCAGAAAAAGTGCTCAACAAATATGCTGCAGAAGAGGCTTTGCCAGGTAAAGATCCATCAGGCAGAGTATTCAGTAAAAGAGGTTATATGTCAGGAAAAACATTTACCTCAAAGAATAATGTTTTTCCTTTACCTCAAGATGAAATTTTGAATAGTCAAATAGATGGAAAACCTACCTTGATTCAAAATACGGGGTATTAATTCAATCAACAGACTAAAAAAGCCTGAACAGAAATGTTCAGGCTTTTTGCGTTTTAAAAGCCTCGTAACCCATTATTAAACCCGGATTATGCATTGGGGAATCGTTATGAGTTTTAAAGTGCAATAAATCAGACAATTAAAGGAAATTAGCATAGCGTTTACCCTGAGCCAATGTCGAAGGGCTATGATGATTGAGTTTAAATGGGTGTAGCCTGTGCTGAGCTAGACGAAGTATACTGATTTGAAATAATTTAGCTATGGTCCCGATAAAATCGGGAGATTGCCTAATGCGGGTTAAACGTTCTGAAAACCATTATTCACTATTGGAAAGAGGTTCAAAATTTGGATTTAAATGGATAGAAATTTGAAAGTGAAATAATATGAAGGTTTTGAATTCTTAAGCCTTATTTTTGTGCCCCAATTTTACTTTTCTATCTAAAAAATACTTGATTTCTATGTCTCAGTTTATTTATGGAGTGGATTTCGGCACCACTAATTCCGCATTGGCAATTCTCGATACCACTAAAAATGAGGTTGTAAAAGTATTCACCATGCCCTCTATTTTGTTTTTTCCAGAAGTTACAGCAGCAAATGGATTTT
>NZ_JBSRVI010000002.1:0-22111 GCF_055134445.1 Arcticibacterium sp. | reverse complement strand
AGTACTTTAAAGGAAATGAAAATGTTTCTATTCCTTTTTTTTTAACCAATAATACGGAGGCTGGAATTATAAAACGAGGTAAACAGCTTGGTATTCCAACTTTCGTTTTCTCTAAACAGAATTTTGCTGAAAGTTCGTTTATCGTAGATTTTTTAAAGAGCCAAGACATCGAGCTTGTGGTATTGGCTGGTTTTTTATGGTTAATACCGACTGCCCTCATTAAGGCCTATCCCAATAGAATTGTCAATATTCACCCTGCTTTATTACCAAAGTATGGAGGTAAAGGCATGTGGGGACATCACGTACATGAGGCTGTGGTGGCTAATAAAGAAACCGAAAGCGGTATTACCATTCATTTTGTGAATGAAAATTATGATGAGGGCAAAGTTATCTTTCAGGCCAGCTGTGAAGTGGCTCCATCAGATAACCCCGAAGAAGTGGCCGCCAAGGTATTGAAATTAGAACATAAACATTTTCCAGAGGTCATAGAACAGGTGCTAAACAAACTTTGATTTGGCGTTCTTAAAGGTTTTGAAATAGATAAGCGAAAGCTCCTTATAGTTTATTTGGTTGTGCTCTATCCATAGGGTAATGAGCCTTTCAGAAAGAAAGCCAAAAATTCTTTCCTGATAACCTGTATACTTAGAAAGGTCATACTCTTTTTCCAACTTAAAGAGAATATCAAAGAGCCACGTCATGAGTTCTTGAAAGCGTTCTTCTTTAAGAATGAACATGTTGTTGGCAAAAAGCCTGTTTGCTTTTAAAACCTTATCAAAACTAGAGATATATTCAGGGTAGTCTTTTAGAAGTATACTTTTGATGGTATCTAAATCTTGAATATTATGATATCTCCTATAATGCTCTTCTATGCTGTATTTAAACTTGCGTCTGGTAGGCATAATGGCATCATAATCTTCTAATATGCCGTTGACTTGGTCACGGTTTAGGATTTTGTCTTTCCAAAAATTGATATTTCGGGTATAAATAAGGCCGAATCTTTTTTTATAAAGTCCTATTGGGTAGTACGCCCACCTTTTTAATTTGTAAAGAAAAGGCTCAGGAATGCCAGAGAAATACCTTCTGTAGTGCGTACTGCCAATGATATCTGAACTTTCGTTTTTCCAAATCCAATAAAGGCCAGTGAGCTCACTGTAATACTTGTTTTTTTCTGAAATGTTATCACCGGTATCGTCAGATATAAACCCTTCAATTTTATCTTTGTTTTGATGGCCTACCAAAAGTGGTATTTGATACACATCGTTGGTTATGATGGAGCCGGGTCGATAATAGAAGATAAATACTTTGATAAGCTTCGTTCTTTACTTTACGCAAAAATAAGCGAATTTACGCAAAAAATAATTTTTATAAAGCGGCTCTCCATTTCATAAAACGTTGTTTTAAAAGTGCACGTTTTAGTTTTTTTTTGGCTTTAAGAGTGGCATCTAGGTCTTGGATGATTAAATCTAGATCCCATGTTTTTTCTCCGTATTCTTGAATAACTCTTGCCCAAAATTTTCTAGATTTTAAGCTATTTTTTTTGGCCTTGAAAAACACTTTTCTCTTTAATAAAGGATAACCTTCTTTTATTAATTCCTCCGGAAGGCTGTGGGCAATGTTTTTGTGATTGCTGGAGTGAGCACTACTCTGAATTAATGCATAAGACTTTAAACCTTGCTTTAAGAGAAATTGAGTTAAGCCAATTTCCCAATCATTAATGACCAGTCGCCTTAAGGCTTTGTTGTCTGAAGTGTTAAAAATAGCCCTGGTATCGGTGTTTTGAAAAAACAAAGGAAGCTTTCCTATGGCTTTCTTATTGAGTACCAAAAAATAGCTCTGTATATGATAGTTTTCTTCATGAGAAGAAAACCAAGGCTTTTCTGTGGAATCAATCAATCCCCAAAAGTCAACTTCTTCTTTTCTGCCTTTTTGGAAGATATGGTCTAACTGATTTATTAGAATATTGCTGTCGTTAACAACGGCAATTTCGTCGTATTGGGAAAGGTCCTCTTGAAGGCAGAATTTATAAAACTTGCCAAAATCATAACCTTCATTTTTCTCGAATTGTATTTGAACATTCGAGTTTAAGTTTGGGCTTGTTTGTAGTTCTCTTTCGTTGGTAACTAACCTTACGTGGTCAAAATGTTTTGAGAGTTCGTTGACATAGACTTCTACATAGTATGGGATACTTGGCTGCGTGTCGAAATGAATAAAAATACAAATGTTAGTGAGCACTTAAATAACTGTTTTCTTAAAGGATGTATACCCTGATGTTTGACGAAATGACTTTTCGAAATACGAAACTATTCACTTAGGATACTTTGTGAACGGTTAAAAAGCTTGACGGGTTGTATGTTCTTATAAGATTATTATAATTGGAACAGGAAATTCACATACTTTACTCAGCGACAAATGCCTAAAAGATTCAAGTCGATTTGTGGTCTTAACAATGTCTGATGGACAAATTAGCTAAAAGTGTTATTCTGGATGACGGGTTTCATAAGAATGGTCCACAATCTTTTTTATAACCTTATCCAAGTCTTTTGAGCTTTCCTCTAAATGTTTAAGTAATTCGTTTTTTTCATCTTCCGTTAAGGTCTTATCTGTTTTGAAGAGGTTGCAAATCCCCAAAATATTGGCAACGGGTTTTCGTACCTCATGGCTTTGCTGCCATGCGATCTCTTTTAAAGCTTGGTTTTGGCTTAGAATCCTTTCTTTAGACTTATGCAGAGAAAGTGCCTGAGGATAGTAAATGTATCTTACCTCCAGTGCAATCACAGAAATAGAAATCAGAGCTAAAATAATCTCAAGAATTATAATAACCCACAGCTTCTTTTCAGCGTAATCCTCCAAACTGTTCACAATACCATCCATTTGCTTCAAAATAGCATCCTGATTCTGGTTGACCTCTTCTAGGTTAATGGGCTCCTTAGTCTTTATATGGCGGATGTAGTTTTCGGTTTTTTGATGGAATGGTGTAAGATCAGACAGCAACTTGTTTATCTCCTTGGATTTTATCTTTAGTAATCCCAAATCTTTACTGCCGTATAATAGCCCCAAATGAGCGTTTTTAGCTTCTTCGAAAGTTTCTTCTAGTTGATTTGGGCTAATGAGTTCGTTTCTCAGTTGATAAAATTCTAGGTTTACCCGCTGACTTAGCATTCGTTGCCTTCCAGCAATATTAATCTGTTTGGCATCCTGTTTTAGCGTACCCAATGCCAGTTGAATTACCAACTGGTTAAGAGAAATCAGAGCGATAGATATTGCGATACCAAGGATGTATTTCTTTGTCATAAGAAGAATTTAGTTCTGACTTAATCGTATAAGTGCGTACGAAATCTAGTAAGAATGCTTTACGTTTTCAGATATAGGACAATGAAATTAAGAAGCACTTATTGAATTGGTGCTAAAGGAAGAAGCTTTTATTGAACAATAAAGTAAACGAGAAAATGCTTTATGAAGTAGTACTTAAAAGAATATACCCAGATTAAGTCCAACGCCTCTAATTCCTAAGTAAGGAACCTTTTTGTAAGCATTTATTTCGGCTTTTTCGTCATTAACGGTTACGTCAAAATAGTTTCTACTGAGCTTAAATCGTTCTACAATTTTATCTTCAAGATAACGCTTATCTTCTTCACCTAATCTAGAAAGTATGGAGGTTTCTACTTTAGCGTAAACCGTTTTAGCTGCACCGAAATGGGGACCGAAAAGGACAAAATCTAACACGAACCTATCGCCGAACTGGAATTGTTTGCCAATTAATAGTCCACCAGAAATTGTTTTGATGTCAAAGTTGATGGGTACTTTGTCTAAGGTATAAATATTCCCGTCGTATTGAGCTTCTAGTGAGGCTGGTACCAAGGCGTCGTAGTCTTCGTATTGACCGAAAATGCCTAAGAAAACTCGATTTCTTTTGCCTCCAAAATAATACTTTAGTTCGGGCGAATAACCTTTAACTCCAACCTTGGCGAGATTGACATAAACATATTCAAAATCTACTCCTGTAATACCTAGGCTATGTTTTTTGGCAAGCTGGTCTAAAGGTTCACCAAAAGGTATGGTGGACTGAGATCTGTAAAAAAAAGTATTATTAAAGGTGAAATTTGATCCTAAAGCTCTTTCATACTGAACAGCTATTAATCCAAAGGGTAAACCAGCGGCATTTACTTTTAGGCTATTCTTAAAGTCAGTTTGAGCTGAAAGAGCCAAAGGGAAAGCACAAAGAAGAAAAAATATTTTACGCAAAGTTTAAAAGTTTAATTGAGCCAAAACCTGTTTGGTATAAGTGATTTGATTTTCACTCAAATCTAAGTGTGTCACAAAACGTACCAAGTGTTTCCCGAAGGTGACGCATTTTACATTTTGCTTTTCCAGCTCACTAACGAAGCTAGTGGCCAAAATACTATCTGGTAACTCAAAAATTACAATATTCGTTTTAACTGGGTAAACTTTTTTCACCCATGATTTATCTTTTAAGGCTTCTGCAATTTCCTTAGCCACTGCATGGTCATCTTTAAGCCTTTCAATATGATTATCAAGTGCAAAAATGCCAGCTGCCGCGAGCATGCCAGCCTGTCGCCATCCTCCTCCCCAGGCTTTTCGCTGTCTCCTAGCTTTTAAAATAAGCTCTTTGGAACCTATTAAAACAGAACCTACAGGGCAGCCAAGACCTTTAGAAAGACAAATGGAAATGCTATCAAAAACTTTCCCATAATCTGCCGGTGTTTCATTTGTTTCTACCAGTGCATTAAATAGTCTGGCACCATCTAAATGAAGTTTTAGGTCGTTCTCTTCACAAAAAACCTTAATTTTCTTTATTTCATTAAAGTCATAAAACACGCCGCCACCCTTGTTCATGGTGTTTTCCAAACAAACCAAAGCGGAGATTGGGAAGTGAATGTCGTTTTTAGGATTGATGGCTTCCGCCACCTGTGAGGCCGTTAAAAGTCCATTTTCAGTATCGATGGTTCTGGTAGTGGCCAATGAATTTGAAGCTATGCCACCACCTTCATAAAGATAAACGTGAGCATTCTTGTCACATATAACTTGGGTGCCAGGCATTGTTTGTGCTTTTATGGCCAGCTGATTGCTCATGGTGCCAGAAGTACAAAAAAGTGCTGCATCCATACCAAAAAGCTTGGCTACTTTGGATTCTAAGGCATTTATGGTCGGGTCGTCTCCGAAAACATCGTCTCCCAATTCGGCAGAATCCATAGCCATCCTCATGGCAGGTGTGGGTTGTGTAATGGTATCGCTTCTAAAATCTGCAAACATATTGATAAATTTGAACGTAAAAGTAAGATTGCTCTTTAGAAAGTCTTAATTTTAAAAGAGACTTTCAATGGTTTGGAAATATTGCTTTTTAAAGTGATAATATAACTTGGATTGATAGATCTTTTTATTGCAAATTTGCGACAAAAAACGCCTACAAATTGATAAAGGAATTTCTTCTTAAAATTCGGGAAAACGAATATTTCAAAAAACTTACTGCGACACTCAGTAAATTCTTTAAACCCATTTTTAAATTTAGCGTGTTTAATAAGTCCGACTTTAAGGCTTCGTCGGTGGGTTCTAAGCTATTAAGGGTTCTATATACTTTGGCTATTCTGCTTGTGGCATTTATTTTTGCTCTGGAGAGTAATTTCCTGTGGCTGTTTGGAAACATGCCAACCATGAAAGAGGCAAGAGAAACAAAGTTAGCAACGCCATCTGAAATTTATTCTTCAGATAATAAGCTACTAGGGCTTTTTTACGTGGAAAACAGAAGTCCGGTAGATTTTGATGAAATAGACTCGCTTACCGTAAAGGCTCTTATTTCTACGGAAGATGTGAGGTTTTATCAGCATAATGGCTTGGATATTGTTTCTATTTCTGGTGCCATTTTTTCTACTTTAACAGGAGATAAAAGAGGAGGGAGTACCATTCATCAGCAGTTGGTGAAAAACATTTACAACACTCGTCATAAAAACTCAAGAGGACTTTTAGCCTACATTCCTGGACTATCTACTCTAATTGCCAAAATTAAAGAATGGGACACCGCTGTTAAACTGGATTGGTTTTTCGAGAAAAATAAGATTCTGGCTCTATATCTTAACGCCGTGGATTTTGGAGATAACACCTTTGGCATAAAACTGGCCTCTGAGCATTTTTTCTCTAAAGAACCGAAAGACCTGGAGTTACACGAAACGGCATTGCTTATTGGTATTTTGAAAGGAACCAACTATTATAGTCCCAAACGAAGGCCAGAGAGAGCATTAGAAAGAAGAAATGTGGTTTTGGAGCAAATGCTGAAGTATAACGATATTGATAGCCTAACTTTTGAAGAAGCCATAAAAAAACCTTTAGGTCTGAAGATTACAGAAATCAACAAGGAGGAGTCTAGTGCACCGTATTTTAGAACCATGCTTCGTCCTATTTTGGTGAAGTGGAGCCAAGAAAATGACTTTAACTTATTTTCTGATGGCTTAAAAATTCACACCACCATTAATTCCAAAATGCAAACCATGGCAGAAGAGGCGGTGGAAGAGCATCTTGCTGAGATTCAAAGAACTCTAGATAGCGAACAAGGGTCTCATAAATATTGGTTTAATAAAAAGATAGCCGAAGAGAAGGCGGCCTTTAAAAAGGAAAACCCTAAAGTGAAGGATATTCCTAAAACCGCTACGGAGCTGGTTTTAGAGAAACTCGTGAAAGCTTCTAGTTCTTATAAAGACTTAAAAGCTGCGGGTCTTAGCGAAGAGGATATTATGGAAGCTATGTCCAAACCACATAGCACCGTAATGGCCACGCATAGCGGAGAAAAGAAGATGGTTATTTCTTCTTTGGACTCGGTAAAATATATGTCTCAGTTTTTACAGGCAGGCTTATTAAGTGTGGATCCTACCAATCTTTACGTCAAGGCTTATGTGGGTGGAAGTAATTACGATTATTTCAAGTATGACCATGTGGTTCAGGCTGGAAGGCAGCCAGGTAGTGCTTTTAAGCCCATTATTTATGCTGCGGCTTTAGAAAATGGCTATCCGGCTTGTACCAGTATTGTAGATCAGCCATTTAGTATGGAAACCACTATTGGTGGTAAAGAAGCTACTTGGGCTCCTAAAAACTCTAATGGAACTTATACCTACGCACCCGTCCATTTAAGAAGAGCTTTAGGAAACAGCATAAACTCCATAGCCATAAGGATTCTTCAGGATGTGAAAACAGATAAGGTCATTGCCATGGCGAAAACCCTAGGTATTCAATCCAAACTGGATAATAACCTCTCTTTGGCTCTTGGAACAAGTAATGTCACATTGATGGAGCTTACCAGGGCCTATGTGCCTTTTAGCAACCAAGGCAAAAGTGGGGATTTTGTGATGATTGAAAGGATAGAGGATAAGAATGGAGAAGTAGTCTTTCAGCATGAGTCCAAAATGAAACAGGTCATGGATCCAGATAAGGCCTATGAAATGTCTTATCTTTTAAGAGGTTCTGTAGAAGAAGGGGGCGGTACGGCCAGGAGATTGTACAATTATGGACTTCCAGAAGGAAATGAAATAGGAGGTAAAACAGGTACCACCAATGACTACGTGGACGCCTGGTTTATGGGTATTACGGCCAATTTGGTCACTGGTGTTTGGGTAGGATGCGATGATAGCAGAATTCATTTTGCATCAGGAAATGGGGCAGGAGGAAGAGCCGCTTTACCTATTTTTGGCAAGTTTATGCAGGCCGCCTATGCGGATAAAGAAGTGGCATTGGCAAAGACTAAATTTGAAAAACCAGGAAACTACGAAATCGTACTGAACTGTCATTATGTGGCTCCTATAGTAGATTCCACAGCTGTAGACAGTTTGGGTGTGGTACTAGATTCTCTGCGAATTATTGGAAATGAGGAGTTTAGGTCATTGGATATAAAAGAACTAGAAGTCAAAAGGCCAGCTATAGAATTATAATCTTAATCTCGATAATTTTAGAAATTCAACAAAGGCCGTTTACGACGGTCTTTGCTGTTAGAAAACAATCGGTCTATACCCATTTTTTTAGCTGCTTGTTCATTGAATACGAACTAATTGGCCAAAAAAAACTATATTTGAATACCTATCAATTACAATTATGGCAAAGTACAACTTAACAGTAAACAACACCTCTTACAAAATAGAGGCGGAAGAAGATATGCCTCTGCTTTGGGCTATCAGAGACCTAGTGGGCCTTAAAGGCACTAAATATGGCTGCGGAATAGCTCAATGTGGAGCTTGCACGGTTCATTTGGATGGCTCGCCCGTAAGAAGCTGCCAAATGCCCGTAGGTTCTATTTCTAAGAAACAAAAAATTACAACCATAGAAGGAATAGGTTCAGAAGAAACCCTTCATGCCGTACAGGAAGCCTGGGTAGAAGAGCAAGTACCACAATGCGGCTATTGTCAGTCTGGTCAGATAATGTCTGCTGTAGCCCTTTTAGAGCAAACGCCGAAACCTACAGAGGAAGATATCACAAGTTACATGAATGGAAATTTATGTAGGTGTGGTACCTATGATAGAATCAAGAAAGCTATCAACAGAGCATCGGGTCAATTGTTAACGGAAAAACGATAAAATCATGAGCAATAAAAATACAAGAAGAGACTTTTTGAAAGTTTCATCCATCGGTAGTTTAGGATTGGTTTTAGGCGTTAATTCATTAGCGAATGCTGTGCCGGTTAAGAAATTGACAGCCCAAGTGCTTGCCTTGGAGATAAATCCATTCATCATCATTTCTACAGACGACACCATCACGTTGGTGAACAGTCGCCCAGATATGGGTCAAGGTTCTACCCAAGCCGTGCCTTCTATTTTGGCAGAAGAGCTAGAAGTAGATTTGAGCAAGGTTAGAATCATTCAGTCTGACGGAAGAGCCAAATACGGCTCACAGCAGTCTGGGGGAAGTAGTACCGTAAGAGGTTTATGGAATAATCTCCGTAAAACAGGTGCTGCCGCCAAAGAGATGTTGATAGAAACTGCCGCCAAAAGGTGGAAAGTGCCAACAGACCAGTGCTATGCAGAAATGGGCAAAGTGCATTTGAAAGGTTCAGACAAAGTATTTACCTATGGTGAATTAGCTGAGGAAGCAAACTTGCTAGAAGTACCTAAAAATCCAAAACTGAAAGATGCTAAAGATTTCAAATATTTAGGTAAGTATCACAAACGTCTTGACGTGCCTAGTCGCGTTACAGGAAAAGCCGTTTTTGGAATTGATGTGGTGGTGCCGGGTATGCTTTATGCAGCCAGTGTGCATGCACCGTCTATAGAAGGCAAAATAGTGAGTATTGATGCTGCTGCGGCACTCAAGATTTCAGGCGTTAAGAAAGTTGTCAGAAATAAAAGCTTTTATCCTGGTGGAGAAAACGAGTCTGTGGCCGTAGTGGCGACTAATTATTGGTCGGCTCTGAAAGCCAGCAGATTATTAGACATAAAATGGTCAAATGGCGATTTAGAGAAAACGCTTAACTCAGACAAATATGTGGCTGATATGTACAAAGCCGCTGAGTCTGAAGGAGTGCGTTATGAAGAAGATGGTGACTTTAACGCCTATTATAAGGCATCGGAGAATACTTTAGAAGGTATTTACGAAACACCATTTTTATCTCACTCGGCCATAGAGCCTGTGAATGCCACTGCATATGTGAAGCCAGATGGGTCTGTAGAAGTATGGGCTCCTATTCAAGGGCCAGACGGAGCCATAGGTGATGCTGCAGGAGTTTTAGGCATTTCGCCAGACAAAGTCAAAATTAATCCTACGCTTTTGGGAGGTTCGTTTGGGCGTAAAGCCTTCATGAATTTCATGAAAGAGGCCATTGATATTTCTAGGCAAGTTCAGGCTCCAGTGAAATTGATTTGGGCTAGAGAAGAAGATATGGCTCAGGGACCTTACAGACCTGCCATGCTGAGTAAAATGCAAGGTGTGATTGGGAAAGGGAACACCCTAGATGCTTTGAGTCATCAAGCCATTGGAGAGTCTATTCAAGGGCAGCACTGGAACGCACTTTTGCCATACAAAGCAGACGACTGGTTAGGTGGTGAGCTTGCTCAAGAAAACCATAAATACAAATTTGGAACGCATAAAGTAACGTATAGCCGTGTAGTAACCACTATTCCTATTTTATGGTGGCGTTCTGTATATGCGTCTAACTTTGGTTGGGGACAAGAATGTTTTATAGACGAGATGGCTCATAAAGCAGGAAAAGACCCTTTAACAGCCAGAAAGGAACTACTAAAAGGCAGCGAGAGAGACTTAAAGGTTATCCAGAAACTGGAGGATGTTTTAGCCACTTACGGTGCACTGCCAGCTGGGCACGCTAGGGGGATAGCCATGTTCCGTTCTTTTGAGACCATGAGTGCCGCTGCTGTGGAGGTGAAGAAAGGAGAAAACGGCATAGAGATAGTTAAAGTGACGTCTGTGATAGACTGCGGTCAATACGTAAACCCAGACCACGTAAAAGCACAAACAGAAGGAAACATAGTGATGGGAATATCTGCAGCTGTAAAAGGCGGCATAACCTTTTCAAATGGCAAATGCGACCAAAGTAATTTCCATGATTATCAGTTTATGCGAATGGCCGAAATGCCAAAAGTGGATGTGCATATCATAGAAAACAAAGAAGCTCCAGGTGGGGTAGGAGAGCCAGGCTTACCGCCAATAGCCCCTGCTCTAGGAAATGCCATTTTCAATCTGACAGGTGTAAGACACAGGAAATTACCTTTGGATTTGTCGGTGGTTTAGAGAATAGAGATTGTGTTAATATTTTGAATCCGTATGCCGACTGGTGTGCGGATTTTTTTTAGTTTGTCTTAAAATATGTATGAAGAGATATTGATACAAATTCGAGGTTCTTTGACCTCGAATAGTCGGGGTTAGAGATTTAATAGTTCTTGCTCTTTCTCAGACAGTCTACTAGAAAGGTTTAGCTTAAGAAGACCGTTAAGTTCCTTTAAGGTTTTTAATTCCTTTTTGAGCTGCTCATTTTCTTTCTCTATTTCCAGTAACGGAACATCAATAGTCGCTGAGTGATGGTCTTGTTGTCCAGTCATTAGCCAATCCACGCTGAAATGAGGATATATCGCTTTGATATCCATTAAGGTAACTAACGTTGGAAGCGTATCACCTCTCAATGTTACATAAAATTTGTTAGGGTGACTACCAACAGATTCAGCAAAAGCTTTTACACCTTTATCAGTACTATCGATAAAAGCTTGGAGTCGTTCTATGATTTTTTGGTTTTTTTTCAAAGGAATGTTTGTTTAAATAAATGATATTGTTCTTGTTTAAACTGCTTTAATTAAAGGATTTCAATGTTTATAAACAATAAGATTTAAAAGTAATTCTCTGAGTTAAGATTTAACTAGCTCCGCAAAGTCTTTCGGCCTTTGTGTAAATAGCTTCTTGGTCTTCAGACTTATGTTTAGTAGTAAATGGACTGTTCTCGACTATCGCTCGAACTGACAATCGTAGTTTAGAATAAATTTACAAGGAAGTATTCAAATAGAGCGGTTAAAGACCATTTTTAACTGTCAGTCCGAGCGAAGTCGAGGACTTGTTATAGTAAATGGAGTTTAGGCTTTTAGTAAGGTCTGTCGCCCGAATTGCGTTCTATGCTTTATGATGTCATAACTTCAAGCCTCGAACGTCATGAAAACTGAATTCCTATAAAATTTCAAACTTCGCTTAAGATTTGTAAGTTTGTTAAAAGCTTAAGACATGAATATCCAAAGGGAGAAACTAGAAATCGTAAGAATGATTCTGGACACCGATAATCCCAGTTTACTAGAATCTATAAGAACTCTTTTTACAAAAACAGAGGAAACAGATTTTTGGAATAGCTTATCTTCAGAAGTTAAAGAAGAGATCAATGTTGGTCTTTCAGAAATAGAGAATGGTGAAGTAGTTGATTACGATGACTTCATGAAAAAGCACCGTTAATGAGAAAAGTCGTTCTTTCAAAAAGTGCTTCTTTAAGGCTTGAAGAACTACTTAATTATCTTGAGGTAGAGTGGTCTGTAAAGGTGAAAACGGATTTCATTGAGAAGTTTGACAAATCTATAGAACTTATAAAACAATTTCCTGAAAGTAGTCCCAAATCAAGTGTGGTGAAGAACCTCAGAATGCACGTAGTCACTGAACAAACTTCAATTTTTTATAGATTCAATTCAAAGTCAATAAACATTATTACAGTGTTCGACAATCGAATGAGTCCAAAACGAGTTAAGAAAGAAATTGGATAACTAGGTTTTATTCACTCAGCTCAGCGAAGTTTTTTCGACTTTGTGGAAATAGCTTCTTGTCTTCATACCTATGTTTAGAAGTGAATAGACTGTTCTTGTCGGCCTCGGCCACCGCTTTGTTCCCCGCCTGCCAAGCGGGCAGGGGACTGACAATGGTCGTTTAATTCAAGTTGATTTGTATGGAATAACAACTGTCCGTCCCCCGTCTGCCGAACGGACAAGGAGCGAAGTCGAGGTCTAGTGATAGTTCATGGAGTTTGGATATGTAAGCCTGTTTTCGACGGTAACGGCCGCCGCTTCTCTCAAACTGACAATACTATGAAAGGACATCAACTGTCAGGCCGAGCGAAGACGAGGTCTTGTTATAATACATAGAGTTTGAATAGGTAGAACAGCCTTACCAAACCGTCATTTACTATCTCCTATAACAGGCAAACTGGCGTTAGGCCTAAGGCTTTCAGGGCTAAGCACATTCGTTTTGAAATCTAAAATTCGCATTTCATGTAATAAGCCAACAGGCACTAAATTAGACTCCACTGGCATGATGGCTGGTAAAAGGATGCCTTCATGGAATTCATAATCTTTAAAGTTTATAGCCCCTGTTAAGAATCTAAACTGCTCTCTTACGGTATATTCTAAGCGAACCAATCTGTGCGTGCTTTTATCTATCCAAAGCAAATACTGGTCAATATCACTCTGTGGCTCTGTACTGTTCCATGAAGCCATCACACCTTCGCATAATGTTCCTTCAATCTTCTTTTCACCTGCGTAATTAAAAGCTGTGGCCTTTTGTATTCTCAAAGGAAACTCCATGAAATATTGATAGGTGGGTAGCCAAAAGGTGATATTGGCATCATCCTTAAAATTTATTATGCCATCTCCTTTCTTTATATACGTTTCCCAAGATTGAATGCCCCAAGATTCTCCTTTCAGTGGGTTTGAGGTGAAATCTATTCTACCATCAAATGTATCTGGAATATAATTTAAGGTCATATTCACTTTATCAGCACCATAAGCATGACTTTTAGAACCAAGAAATCCCAAAAACTCATCTTCAAAGTTCACTGAATATGTCTTGACATTTTGCCAATTTTCAATACCATGAGCTTTTCCCATATCAGAAATGAGTTGCTTGGCTTTGGTCTCATTGATGGCATTTTTTGCGGTATCAGTTCTGAGGTCTGCTACGGCAAATATTTTATACAAAATCATCAATAGCAGTATTGGAATGAGAATGTAGAGGAGAATTCTAAATGGTTTTGATTTTAGTAATTGCATAGTGAGTTCGTGATTATAAAGAGATAAGCCTTTTCTTAAATCGTATCTTTTGCTAAAAGTCCATCTACAATGTTAATACTTTAAGTCTGATTATTCTTCAACAATTTCCACCCTTTCATCAAAACACTTATCTATTTAAACGATTTGTGTTTTTTGAAATTAGTTTTTATATGCTTTGAGTCGCTCTTGAATAAATTCATCTTTTGACTTTATTCGAACTAAAAAATGATAAGCTTTTTTTGATATAAAGGGGTTTTCATTGTCTAGAATACTCGCTACAGCCCTACAAGTTTCAAGGTCATAGATGCTATGTTGGGCGTATAATGCTAGAATATCCTCTAATTGCTGTCCATTTAATTGCTTCAGCAGCTCTTTTGAGGAGCCTAGAAGTTTAGGGCTGAGCACAAGAGCCTGCATCAATGTTTTAAGTAACTCTTTTTGAATACTGTGATTGGCATTCTTATAAAGTGAAAACAAACGCTCTTGAAATTCAAAACTATTGAGATGGACAGCCTCGATGGCTTGGATGGCAGTATGAGATAAATAAAAATCGTCAGAAGAAATGATTTCCTCTAATGCGTTTTCTAAATCTGGCGTAAGAGGCACAGAGCTATTTATTTTATGCAGTGCCCAAACCCTATCAAAGCTTTCTGGGCTTTGTAAGATTAGATGAATCAAATGGGCGGTTAACTGCTTTTCTGTATTTTTAGAAAGGAAATCCATCGTTGGACCATTTACAATATTCCATAATTTATAAGTAGTATAGGCTGCACCTTTTACCACCATTTCCGCCAAACTTTTTGAAGTAGCACCTGAAACGGCATCTAAATCTTGATGCTTAAGGCTTGGTTTTTCTATGAGTTCTTCAAACGAAACTGCATCCAAGGGAATTGACGAATCTGCCAATAAAGCATGTAGTCTTTGGTATTCGCTTTCCACAAACGGTTCATGGTCTAGCTTACTTAAAAATTCCCCTTCAGGCAATTCAAAGCCTAAATAGCGACCTGTTATATTCCAATAAATAACGATATCGAGCTTTCTACATTCTTTATCAAAGCATACATCGTCCCTTATGATTTTGCGGTAGTATAGCGGAATGCCCTCCTTAGATTTTTGAATATAAACAGGTTCATTTGTGATGCTGTCCTTTATCGTTTCTTGGAACGAACCTTCGGTGACAAAACTCTCGTTTATGGTAGAAGCTTTCATATACTTCAAAGGTGGGTCCGCTTGTAAAAAGGAGCTTAGAAGTACACCTATAAATATGTATTTTAAAATGGGCGAAAAAGCTATCTTCATTATTAATAATCGCTAAGATTTTGGTGGAACAATGGCCCCATGCTTTTCTAACAATTTTTTGATTTCATTAAAATCAACTTCCTGAGGAGAGATTCCTTGTCTACTTGCCAGCACTGCTGCTACAGCAGCAGCTTGCCCCATTCCCATGCACGATGCTTGAACTCGTAAAGCCGAATTCGCCAACCTATCACTACTGACACAGCGGCCTGCCACCAAAAAGTTTTGGCTTCCTTTGGGTATCAACGACCGCAGTGGAATACTGGCCACCACACCTGGTTTAAGAAACTCCTGATAGATAGATTTAACATCTCGATGTAAATCTACAGGATAAAAAGAATGTGAAACGGCATCATCAAACACTTTTCCTGAAGTATAGTCTGTTTGATTTATTTTGTATAAACCATCTATTCTATAGGTTTCACGAACGGCCGTTTCTGTTTTTAAATCTACTATTTTCAAATGCTCACAACCTGGTAGGGTTTTAAGGGTTCTTACCAAATTTAGTAAGGTTTTTCTACCCATATTATTCGCATGCGTATGACTTTCTGAAGTGGTAGAGTCAGCTCCTTTGACATATACATAGCTATAGGGTACGTATGTATGTTCGCGGCTTTCTCTTTCCGAATTTTCTAGCATATTCTGCCGCAAAACTCTTTGGTGTTCTTTTGGTATTTTATTTAGGTCAAGCGAATTGTAATCGTATCCTCCCAGTCGAAAAATCAAGGAACCTGGCTGGGTGTCCTCTTCTTTAAGTACATCATAACCAGCCATCGAAGCTATCAGGGCATTTCCGGTACAATCAATAATTTGGTTGCAAGTAATGGTTGTTTTGGTTCCCTTTCCAATAGTCTCCACAATCCATTTTCCGTTCTGAAATTCAATTTGCGTTGGCGACTCGTAATAGCGAATTTTTACGCCAGCGTCCAAGCATTTCTCTTCAGCAAGTAAAGTATATAGCGAAGCGTTTATGGTCACCTGATGTTTCCAGTGTCGGTCTGGGATTTTTGAAAAATTTGGCAATTTGTCTCCATTCAACGTTACACAGTCCATCACTAATTCCCATCCAATGCCTCCGATAATTTGTTTTCCCCATGCATGAAAAATGCCAGGAAATGCCACTCCACCTGTAGTGGTAGTGCCGCCCAATTGACTGCCACTTTCTATCAAAGTGGTTTTTGCCCCAATCCTGCCAGCCTGTATTGCGGCTATGGTACCGGCAGTGCCACCACCTACTATTAAAATCTCTGTTGACAAACTTTGTTCTTTTATGGTATGTGTCGGAACTAAGGATTCTTTATTTGCGAAAGCTGGTGTAACTACTCCAAGCGAGGCTACTCCCATGGACTTTAATATTGCTCTTCTTTTCATGATGAAATAGGGTTGATTTGGGCTTAGAGGAAACGTTAAAAGTAGCCTATTCAAATTGATTAATCAAATGGTATAGCACTGTAGAGCACTTTATCAAACCTTCGGATTTATCTGGCATTTGGAGGTCAGCTAACCTTTGGTTAGCTGATTAAAGTTTTGATCAATTAAAAACGATTTCTTCAGCCATTTCATGCATTTTGAAAGTTTCACAGAGCGTTTTCACTGATTAGGGTTTAGAAGAATACTTTAATAATAAAAAAATCTTTGCCGCCATAAGGTCAAAAGGTAGTCAGGGTAGCGGCTGTAAATGGAAAGTTTAGATTCCAATGTTGCGATAGAATTTATACTTTAAAGAATAACTATTTTCGGAAATCTTTTGTCAGTTCATTTCAAAATCTAGTTATTGATGAGGTAATTCCAAAAGAAAGGAATTTGTTTCAAAACGATTAGATTGTAGCCCTTGGAATTATTAATAAACAAAGCCCAAAAATCAAGAAAAATGACAAACAAAAACATATATCTATCCATTCTGTTCGCCTTATTTTTAGGGGTTCATTCTAGTTACGCTCAACAGGTGAAAATAATATTTGATACCGATATGGAATCAGATGTGGATGATGTGGGTGCACTGGCATTATTGCATGGACTTGCGGCTAATGGCGAAACTGAAATACTGGCAACCATGGTTTGTAGTTTGAACCCATGGGCTGTGCCAACGGTAGATGCCATTAATACCTATTTCGGGCAACCCAACATTCCTATTGGTGCTGTTAAAACATATGGGGTTTATAGAAACTCTAAGTACGCAAAAATCATATCGGAGGAGTTTCCACAAGACATTGGTTTAGGAGAAAACGCACCTGACGCCGTAACACTTTATCGACAAATCTTGAGTAACCAATCAGACACCAGTGTGGTGATTGTAACGGTAGGGTATTTGTCGAATTTATCAAATCTTCTTAACAGTCCACCTGACAATATAAGTCCACTAAATGGTGTAGAACTGGTGAGAAAAAAGGTGAAACATCTGGTATGCATGGGTGGTAGATATCCTTATTTGCAGGATATTGGAAGATGGGGTAATTTTAAACCCGATCCTGATGCCATTGTAAAAGTGAGCAAGAGCTGGCCAACACTTATTACCTTTACAGGAGGTGGTGACTTTGCCGACCTTATTAAAACGGGAAGTCCCTCTTTTAATCACAAGTCCAAAACTGATCTAGTGGCTAGGTCCTATAACATTTTTCTAGAAGGTTGGAACAGAGACTGGCACCATAGTGCTGATTTAATAGCCGTATATGTTGCTGTGAGAGGGTATAATGAATTTTTCAAGTTGCATACTCAAGGTTATAATCACATTTTTGATGATGGCACACTGATGTGGCGTTTACAGCCCAACGACCCTAGACATCAGCTTGTTAATGAATTTAAAGAAGGTGTATCCCCTTCTGCGGTAGCGGATGAATTTAATCATCTCATGAATCTCGCAAATAAAGAAATGAAATAAGAGTTTGAGGGTGATTTTGTAAAACGCAGACGCATAATTGCAAGTCTATTCTTCAACCGATACTGGCTTTTCATCAAAACGCTTATCTAAAAGATTCAATCTTTTAAGATTGTTCCCACATACAAAGTAAACGTCTTTAGTGAAAGATATTTCTGTTCCTTCGGGGTTAATGGAAGCAACTTCAGTAAATACTTGGTCTGACCCCTCCCATGCAATTTGTAATTTGTTCATGGATTTATCAAAACTCCAATTACCCTTTATGTAAGTTTGGTTGTTTTCTGCTAGTACTGTGGCAGTTCCATCTTTTCTAAATAAAATTTCAACACTACACACATGGCTATTTTTACTTTGCCAAAAGTAACCCTCCGCAGTTAACTGGTTTTCAAGATTATCCAATTGTTCTTGAGTGATACTAGAAGAAGCTTCCTTGTCACTAGTCTTACCGTTATTGCAGCCCAGTGCTACAATCATTGTCAATAAGAGCGGGAAGAGTTTAAAATTTTTCATAATTTTTTTGTTGTTGATGACCCTATTCTGTTTTAGAATTTATTTTTCTGTGTAAAATCCTCAGAACGATATTCAGGTGAATTACCCATTTAATTTTACTTCGACGTTTTGGTAAGCATTCTTTCTTTAGCCCAATATGAGTCTAAAGGCATATTGACGAATATACGAGGTTAAACCCGAATTATATATTGAAGAATGGTAATGAAAGCTTAAATGGCAATAAATCAAGTAGTTAAATTCGGGTAAATGTGAATAAAGCTAGATGCTGAAAGCGGCATAAAATCAAAGGACAATACTCGGTATTACTGAGCATTGTCCTTTTTAGTATAAAACTTAAATATCTCTTTATTTAAGCTTCTGTTAGTTTTTCGTCATGTTGGCTAATATCTAAGCCAATTAATTCATCATGTGCATCTACACGAAGAGGAACAATCAAATCTGTTAATTTTAAAAGTATGAAAGACATGATGGCTACAAATGCAGAAACGCCTACCAATGCTATCAAATGTTTTATAAACAAGCTGCTTTCTCCAAAGAACAAACCTTGCTCTGTAACCGCACCATTTATGGCTGTTGAAGCAAATACTCCGGTGAAAACCATACCTACCATTCCGCCTACACCATGGCAAGGAAAGACATCTAAAGTGTCGTCAAGTGGTGTTTTAGTCTTATAATGAGCTAGAAAGTTTGAAATTATAGATGAAACAACACCAATAACCAATGCATGTGGAATGGTCACAAAACCCGCAGCAGGCGTAATGGCCACAAGACCTACTACCACACCAATACAGAAACCAATGGCAGATACTTTTTTCCCTCTGGCGGCATCATATAACACCCAAGCAATACCAGCAGCACCAGCAGCAGTATTCGTGGTCGCAAAAGCCGATGCAGCAAGGGCATTGGCTCCTAAAGCAGAACCCGCATTAAACCCAAACCATCCAAACCATAGAAGACCAGTACCTAAAAGTACATAGGGTACGTTTGCTGGTGGCAGAAAGCTACCTTCAGAATGAGATCTTCTTCTTTTTAAATAAAGGGCACCTGCCAATGCAGCCCAACCAGCCGACATGTGTACCACCGTTCCGCCTGCAAAGTCTAACACCCCATATTGAAATAACAAGCCGTTTGGAGACCAAGTCATGTGTGCTAGGGGAGCATAAATCAATAAACTGAATAGAATCATGAAAACAACGTACGATCTGAAATTAATACGCTCAGCCATAGAACCCGTAACTAGGGCTGGAGCGATTACCGCAAATTTTAATTGGAAAAAGGCAAATACAACAGCAGGAATGGTGCCGACCAAAGGCCCGTCTAAAACGCCCTTAAACATAAAGTGAGTCATAGGGTTGCCTATAATACCACCCATGGACTCTCCGAAGGCAAGACTATATCCCACCACGACCCACAAAATTGAAATGACACCCATGGCTATGAAGCTCTGGAGCATGGTAGAAATAACATTTTTAGAATTCACCATTCCGCCATAAAAATATGCGAGCCCCGGCGTCATTAGTAGCACCATTGCCGAGGCAACAATCATCCAGGCGGTATCGCCTGAGTCTACACCATCGGTGATAATTTCTGTAGGAACACTTGGGTTAAAAATAGCGAAAACAGTAATTATTAGTAAAATAATTAAAGGTGTTACTGCACCTTTCCAACTTGAATTTGACATAACTGTACATTTTTTTTATGGTTATTAAACGGGTCGTACTTGTTTAGATGAGGAAAGAAAATTAAATCTTACTCCCGATCAAAAGTTTTCGGACAAAAAGGTATTTATAATTCTTTAGAATTACAGAATTACTAGCGTTTTACACTTTTAGAAGAAAGTGTACCTCCTAACTTTTGTTTGCCATAGCGGAAATAAGAGTAGCTGCCTCTAAAAGTCAGTAGTTTACTTCTTCTTTTCTTGATAATCTAGGCTCCCCGCTTTCAGAAATAAAAATAAATCAAGGGGGCTTAGCCCTCAAGTGTTTAGATGAAAAGTTTTAAGCCAATATTAAAACCATGACACCAGATACCTATCTACGATTTGAGGTGTGTATATGATTATTTTTCACCTAAATGACTTCTAAAAGCCATAAAATAAAACATTTAGTTAAAAATGGATTTTTTTCGATTTAGTAGCGAATTTTATATTCAATAGAATTAAATGGAATGAAAAACATATTAACTTTTTTGTCAGTTCTGACTTGTTGGAGTGTCTCGGCAAACAATATTAATGTAGAAAATATTGAGCTGAAAAGCCAAAATATTGGAAACAAGACCGTAAAAATTGAATTTGATTTAAGCTGGGAGAACTCCTGGAGAACCAGCTCAGGGCCAGCTAATTACGACGCTGCTTGGGTGTTTGCTAAGTATCGTGTTAACAGTGGAAATTGGAATCATGTATATTTCAATTATGTTAATGGTACAAGCGATGGACATACCTCTCCCACCGGTTCTACCATAAGAACAACAGCTGATCAAAGAGGATGTATGATTTTTAGAAGTACTAATGGTAGCGGAAACAATAACTGGGACAATATCAATATACAATGGAATTATGGTGAAAATGCTGTTGGTGATAATGATCAGGTAGATATTCAAGTTTTTGCCCTTGAGATGGTACATGTTCCTACTGGCAACTTCAAATTAGGTGGTGGCTCTGGCACAGAAGTGGGTAAGTTTTATAATTTCCTACATAGCGTATCTTATACTGTAACATCAGAAAGTCAAATAACTGTTGGTGGAGGAATTGGTTCTTTGAATTACAGCAATAGTGTGGGTGGTTCTCGTCCTGGAGATGTTTTAGGTCCAATTCCGGCCGCATTTCCAGAAGGCTACAATGCCTTCTATTGTATGAAATATGAAATGACCCAAGGTCAATGGGTCTCTTTTTTTAATACATTAAATCCTGATCAAAAAATTGAATTGGATATCACTGGTCCTAATGGGAAAAACCAAGATACCGCTTTGAATGGAAATACAATATCTTGGTTAGAAGGTAGCAATTCTGCCACAACCACTACACCAGACTTTCCATTGAACTATGTATCGAATAAATGTTTGTATGCTTACATGGACTGGGCTGCTTTAAGGCCAATGACTGAATTAGAATACGAAAAGGCTTGTAGAGGGCCAGTAAATAAAGTAGCTGATGACTATGCATGGGGAAATGCCAATATTGCCTCAGGCTTTCAATTTGTGCTTTCCAATACAGGGACAAATTCGGAGTATATTACAAACCCTGCAACACTAACTGGAAATGCAAATTACGGTGGTACTACTGGTCTCACTAAATTGTACCGAGTTGGTATTTTTGCTGCTTCTGCCATTAACAAAACAAGAGAAGAAACAGGGGCTACCTATTATGGTATTATGGAAATGTCAGGAAGTTTATACGAAAGAGCAATTACTGTTGGAAACCCAGAAGGAAGAGCATTTACTGGATTACATGGCGATGGGCAACTCGCTGTTACTGGACTGGCAAATGTTCTGAATTGGCCAAGCACTAATGCGGGAATTGGTTATCATGGCGGAAGTTTCTTTAATGGCTTAGAATTTATTAGAGTTTCCGATAGGTATGACTCAGCAAGCGTTCTTGAAGGTGCAAACAATAGACTGGGTTTTCGTGCTGTTAGAACATCCTTTTAATGACTATAATGAAAGTTTTCAGAAGAATTTGTTTTTTGTTTTTGTCAGTTTCCTTTAGCCTCCAAGCCCAATTTTACGGTGGAAATGGAGATGGCTTTGCTATGGATTTTACAACTGCTTTTTTACACGATAATACTTTCTCTCTTTATAGAGGTGGTATAGGTGATGGTTCTTCTAATATAATTTCTTCATTTTCAATGAATGGTAACAGCCTATCTTATTTTTACGGAGCTTCAGGTGATGGGTTTAGTATGGCAATAGCCACTTCAAATT
>NZ_JBSRVI010000001.1:0-24746 GCF_055134445.1 Arcticibacterium sp. | reverse complement strand
TAAAAGTAACTTTCATTTTCTCTCGGAACGAAACCGATCGTAACGAAACCATTAGAAAATACTATACTTTAGACACTGAGCGTTCAAAAGTACTTTACTTACCCACGGCCTGGACCGTGGTTCATCCTATTACCAAGGAAAGCATACTCTATGGCGAAACTGCAGAAAGTCTTCAAAAATGTGATGGTGAATTTATTGTATCCATTGAAGCCATCAATGACACCATGATTGACCCTGTTCATTCAAGAAAATCTTACCTCTATAATGAACTTATGTGGGGAGCTAAATTCACATCCATGCTGGAAGCCGTAGATAAAGCGTATGTGCTAGACTTGGGAAAAATTGATGAGATATATGATGCTGAACTGAATAAATATTAGCAATAGACCACAAAAAAAGAGGCTCAACTTACCGAAGTCGAGCCTCTAATAAAATTTTTCAAAAAATTGTTAATGATTAGCCAATTCGCTTATGGCATTCCAGGCCATGAGTCCCATACCTATTTCTATGGCTCCTTCGTCAATATTAAAAGTAGGTGTATGTACGCCAGAAACTATTCCTTTGGCCTCATTTCTAGTCCCTAGCCTGTAAAAGCAAGAATCCACCACCTGAGAATAAAAGGCAAAATCTTCTCCTGCCATCCATAAGTCTAAATCAACCACATTCTCTTTACCCATATAGGCCTCAGCAGCTTTTCTTACCTTCTTTGTCAATGCTGGATTGTTTTCCAAATAAGGATACCCTCTAATAACTTCAAACTCACAAACAGCACCCATAGACTCCGCCATAGTTTCAGCCATTTTTTGGATTAATTGTAGCCCTCTTTCACGCCACTCTTCATCCATATTTCTAAAGGTACCATCAATCTTCACTTCGTTGGGTATAACATTGGTAGCACCCAGACCTACTATTTTACCAAAGGTTAAAACGGAGGGATTGGTAGGTTTTCTATTTCTAGAAATAATTTGCTGCAAGGCCACAATGATGTGAGAGGCTACTAAAATAGGGTCAATACATGCATCTGGAGCCGCTCCATGCCCTCCTTTACCTTTTACAGTTAAATAAATTTCATCCGTGCTTGCCATGTACATCCCTTCTCTAAAACCTATTTTACCTACAGGAATATTAGGTGCCACATGCTGGCCCAGCATAGCCTGAAGTTTAGGATTTTCCAACACTCCTTCTTTAATCATAATAGAAGCCCCACCTGGTGCTTTCTCCTCCGCTGGTTGAAAAACAAGCTTCACCGTACCTTCAAACTCATCTTTCAGGCTATTTAGAATTTTAGCTGTTCCTAGTAAAGAAGTGGTGTGCACATCATGCCCACAGGCATGCATCACCCCTTCGTTTTTTGATTTATAAGAAATATCATTAGCTTCAAAAATGGGTAAGGCATCCATATCTGCTCGAAGTCCAACAACTTTTTTCGATGGATTTTTTCCTTCTATTAAAGCCACCACACCCGTACCCGCGATACCATGCTCTGGTTTCAAACCCATTTCTTCCAAAGTCTTCACCACAAAAGCCGAAGTCTCATGCTCTTCAAAAGATAATTCAGGATTAGCATGCAAATGCCTTCTAATGGCCACAGAATTTTCAAATTGCTCTGCGGCTAAAGTTTTTATTTTATCAATCAGACTCATAATTTCTTATTTATTGCTGTGCAAAACTACTGGTTTTCTCTTCCTTCAAGAATCTATTGGCATATTCTTAGTTAAAAAATGTAGGTTTTGCTTTCTTTGCTCAAATTTAGCGTTTTAGATGATTATATATATAATGGGTGTGAGCGGCAGTGGGAAATCTACTGTTGGCGAATTATTGGCAAAAGAACTACAAATTCCATTTTATGATGGTGATGATTTTCATCCACAAGCCAATATCGACAAAATGAGTGAAGGCATTCCGCTCAATGACGACGACCGTCAGGGCTGGCTGGAATCCATCAATAAAAAGGCAAAAACCTCCAAAGAAGGTGGTGTATTTGCTTGCTCTGCACTGAAAGAAGTATACAGAGCACTTCTCTTTAAAGGAATTGGTGGTCAAGCCACCTTTGTTTATTTGGAAGGTAGCTATGAACTCATTGACGCAAGAATGAAAGCCCGTAAAAATCACTTTATGCCACCGGGTCTTCTAAAATCTCAATTTGAAACCCTTGAGATTCCACCTTATGGCTTACACGTTTCTATAGACCAAGAACCAGAAAACATAATTGCAGACATTGTGAAACAAATACCAATACCAACACAAGAATTTGGACTCGTAGGACTAGGCGTTATGGGTAAAAGCCTCGCCAGAAACCTCGCCAACAATGGTTTTAAATTAGCCCTTTACAACAGATTTTCAAAAGGTACTGAGGAGCAAGTTGCGGAGAAGTTCATCACCGAATTTGACGAATTAAGCGAAGCCAAAGGTTTTGAAGATATGAGAGCTTTTGTTCAAGCTTTGCAAACTCCTAGAAAAGTATTTTTGATGGTGAATGCAGGGAAAGTAACCGATTTAGTCATTGATGAACTTTCTTCTCTTTTAGACGAAGGAGACGTGATTATCGACGGTGGAAACTCACACTTTACCAATACAGAAAAAATAGGAATCGAATTATCTAAAAAAGGTATTCAGTTTATTGGAACGGGTGTGTCTGGTGGCGAAGAGGGAGCACTCAAAGGTCCCTCTATTATGCCTAGTGGCGATAAAACCGCTTATGAGAAAATAGCACCCTATTTAGAAGCTATAGCAGCTAGAGACAAAAAAGGAAATGCTTGCTGTACATATGTAGGCAAAGGCGGCTCTGGACACTATATTAAAATGGTGCATAATGGCATAGAATATGCTGAAATGCAGCTATTAGCGGAAGTTTTTGCTCTTTTAAGATATGTCAACGGACTATCTCCTATAGAAATCTCAGATATTTTAAAAGAATGGAATGATGGCGAATTGAGCAGCTACCTACTAGAAATCACTTATAAACTTTTGACTAAGAAAGAAGGTGACCAGTACATGGTGGATATCATATTAGACCAAGCTGGCAACAAAGGTACAGGAAGCTGGACCACGGAATCTATGGCAGAGCTGGGCATACCAGCTACCATGATTTCTTCAGCCTTATTTGCAAGATACATTTCTGCATTTAAAACCAAAAGAACCGAGCTTACCAATACTTTTAAATTGGAAGCTATCACAGGGAATATTAGAATAACAGACCTTAAAAGTGCCTATCAATTAGCCAGACTCGTTAATCACCAACAGGGTTTTCAATTGATAGAAGAAGCTTCTAACAAATACGAATGGACGTTAAACCTATCTGAAATAGCTAGAATATGGACCAATGGCTGTATCATTCGTTCTGGACTAATGGAAACGTTAATTGATACACTAAGAACTTCCACTTCACTTATTCTTAATAGCGAAAAGCAGAGCTTAAACGCTCAATTAGGCTCTTTAAGAACTGTCGCAATTTCTGGTATTCAAACTGGAGTTTCTATGCCATGTCACCTTTCTGCTTTGGATTATTTGAACGCCAGTTTATATCATCATCCTACCGCCAATATTATTCAAGCTCAGAGAGACTTCTTTGGTGCACATACCTATAAACGTGTAGATGACGAAAGTGGCAAGTCTTATCACACCATTTGGGAATAAAATCAAGTGTATTTAAACCCGAATTATGTAATAGGGAATCGTTATGTATTTTAAAGTACAATAAATCAGACAATTAAAGGAAATTAGCATAGCGTTTACCCTTAGCTAATGTCAAAGGGCTATGGTGATTTCCTTTAATTGGGTGTAGCCTGTGCTGAGTTTGACGATTTGTACTGAATTGAAGCAATTTAGCTACGGCCCCGATAAAATCGGGAGATTGCCCAATGCATAAACCGGGTTAAACTTTAAATGGAATTAAGTTAAGGTTGATATATAGAAAAAGGTCTCGAATAAACCATTTAGATGGCGTATGCGAGACCTTTTATTCTTAAAACCTTTCTATAAATGCTATACCGCTCTGAATTTCCCAGGAACAGGAATTGGATAAAAACCATTAGCATCTGGCAACGATTTTGGCATCGTATCCCATGTGAAACTATCTGGAGCTAAAGAAATCTCTGATTTAAGAGCCTCTTCCATAGTCACTTTTTGACCCGAATAAGTAGCCATTCTACCTAGAATAGACGTCATGGTACTCATCGCTCCATTATAGGCATCATTTACCGCTATATTATTAGAAATATTATGGAATAAAACATCATGCTCTACTTGATAAGCGTTTTTGTCTTCTCTGCCTCTATGACGGAAAAGACTATTCCCTTTTAAATCTGTGATTTTGCCCTCTGTGGCACGGCCTTTTGTTCCAATCAAATGCTCAGACACATTAGCCACTGTACCAGGTTGGTGACGGCATTGGCTATTTAATATCATTCCGTCGGCATATTCAAATTCTACCACATGGTGGTCAAATATTTCTCCGTATTCTTTCCCTTTTCTTACTTCCCTTCCACCAATACCAATGGCCTCAGTAGGATACCCTCCTTTAAACCAGTTGATAACATCTATATTATGAATGTGCTGCTCAGAGATATGATCGCCACATAACCAAACGAAGTAATACCAGTTTCTCATTTGGTATTCCATTTCTGTCATGCTGTCTTCACGCTTTTTCACCCAAACACCATCATTATTCCAATAACAACGAGCTGAAACAATATCTCCTATCATTCCTTCATCTACTACCCGCTTATATGTCTCTAAATACGATTTCTGATAATGACGCTGAAGCCCCACCACCACTTTAAGATTCTTCTTTTTTGCGGCCTCAGCTGCATCCAAAACTCTTCTAATGCCTGGAGCGTCTGTAGCTACAGGCTTCTCCATAAATACATGCTTATTTTGACGTACCGCTTCTTCAAAATGAATTGGCCTAAAACCTGGAGGTGTGGTAAGGATAACCACATCTGCCAATGCTATGGCTTTTTTATATCCATCAAAACCCACAAATTTGTTTTCTTCAGCTACCTGAACACGCCCAGCTACCTCGCCTTCTAATGCTCTTCCAGTAGTTAAGTTGGTATAACAACTGTCTAGCCTATCTCTAAAAGCGTCTGCCATGGCCACTAATTTCACATTTTCTTTTACAGACAATGCTTGAAAGGCAGCTCCAGAACCTCTACCTCCACAGCCCACTAAAGCTACTTTGATTTCATCTGCTCCGGCATAAAATGCAGAAGACATAAGAGGATTAGCTACCAATGCCGCTCCACCAGCAAACATGGCCGAGTTTCTAATAAAAGAACGGCGATTTAAATCTTTCATATTATTTCTAAGGGATATATTATTTACAAAACGGTTGAATGACTAAAGCTAAAAAAAACTGACGATAAAATAAACAGGAGTCTTTAAACAATAGCTAAATAGCCTGTTTCTGCCAACATCCCACTCATTCTTTAAGGATTACCTTAATTTCCGATAAAGAATTGGCCTAAACCAATTCCAGGAAATATAGGGCGTAAGGCATTTTCTTACGTCAATAGGAGTATTACTTATCTTTTGGTGGTGGGGCAAAATATCTTTCAATCTCAGCCTCCGAAGGTTGAACCGAAGGTCTTACCAATCTGAAACCTAAAAAAGGAGCATCCGTAAGCCACCAATCTGACTTAGGAATTTGAGGGTCTTGTTGTTTCAATCTTTGTGTAGAACCTACCCTAGCGGCAGAGCGAAGAGCCTCTGGGTCATCGTCCCAATGTCCACCTTTGATGGTATGAGGATAAAGTTTTACAGGTTCAAAAGACGGATCCTTCACACCATCTTCTAAAACTTGATGCACATTCGGTAAATAGGCATCTGAAGTCCACTCTGCCACATTCCCATACATATCATAAAGTCCCCATTTGTTTGGCTTCTTCTCTCCTACTATGCTATAAGCACCGTTGGAATTGGTATATAACCATGCGTAATCTTCTAATTGCCCTTTATCTTCTCCAAAATGCCAAGGTGTGGTACTTCCTGCTTTAGCAGCATATTCCCATTCTGCCTCAGTAGGCAAGCGGTAAAATACGCCTGTTTTTTTATATAGCCATTTACAAAACGACCTTGCGGCATACTGCGTTACGTTACATACTGGGAAACCGCCATTTTTACCCTGCCCAAAAGACATTTCCACATAAGGTTTGGTGGGTCTTGAAATGCCATCCAACACCAACTTTTTATCTATTTCCAATTCGCTATTCTGATAGATAAGGTACAAATCCCAGGTGGTTTCATATTTGGCCATCCAAAAGGAACTTAAAGCCACCTTTTTTTGAGGTCCTTCGTCTTCATCTCTGTCTTTGTCAGTTTCCGGACTTCCAAAGAGAAACGCTCCCCCAGGAATGGCGATCATATCAAACCCCTGTTTTGTGTTTGGAATCTCCTGTCTGTAATCTTTGAATTCTTGTGGTATAAAAAGTAAGCTAGAAAGTAGCAGTACGAAACTTAAGATAATTTTCATCTAATTTTTTTTATTCAATTTCGGGTTTTAAAAGTCTAAAAGTCATGCGATGCAAATAAGTTACACCATACTCCTTTATGGCGGCTCTATGCTTAATTGTTGGATAACCAGCGTTGGTATGCCAACCGTAATGAGGAAACTCTTTGGCATAGCTCTCCATAAGATTATCTCTATACGTTTTGGCCAAAATACTAGCTGCCGCTATATTCTGATATTTGCCATCGCCTTTAATAATGCAAGTATGGGGAATTGATAAATAAGGAACAAATCTATTTCCATCTACCAGTAAATGTTCAGGAGCTATTTCTAATAAAGCCACTGCTTTATGCATGGCTAAGATACTGGCCTGTAAAATATTGATTTCGTCTATCTCCGTTTGGGAACAAATTCCTATGGCAAAAGCCAGAGCATCCTTTTTTATAATTTCTGCCAAACGTTCTCTTGCAGCCTTATCGAGCTGCTTAGAATCATTAAGTTCTAGATTATCATAATCCTTTGGTAGGATAACAGCCGCAGCTACCACGGGACCCGCTAGGCATCCTCTACCAGCCTCGTCTAATCCAGCCTCTATACATTCTTTATTAAAATAGGGTTTCAGCATGATGGCAAGTTAATATCTAGGGCATAATATCTCAATTAAACCCGCTTTATTCATTAGAAAATCTCCCGATACTTATCGGGACCGTAGTTCAATAACTTCAAATCAGTTCGTAAACTCATGTAAACTCAATCACCAGAACCCTTCGACAAAAAGCTCAGGGTAGACCACTATGCTAATATTGTTTAAATGTCTGATTATTACACTTTAACTATTCATTACGATTCTCCAATGCATAAACCGAGTTAAAAAGCCAGGGAAGAGTAAATTCATAAAAAAACAGCCCTAGAAAACTAGGACTGCTCTTTCATTGAAAACTTGAACCCATAAAGCTCAAAGATTTTTATAATTTAAACACCTAAATAAGCTGGAGAAATCATAGAAACAGATTTTGCTTCTAAGAAAGACTGACCCATTAAGTATCCATCTACCGCTCTTGCGGCCTCACGACCTTCAGATATAGCCCAAACCACTAAAGATTGACCTCTTCTCATGTCACCAGCAGCAAAAACCTTTTCGTTGCTAGTTTGATATTTTGGAGCATTAATATTTCCTCTTTGGTCATAATCTACGCCTAAGTCATTTAATAGACCTTCGTGCTGTGGATGTAAGAATCCTGCAGCAAGCAGAGCCAATTCACAAGGCACCTCTTTTTCGGTTCCTGGAATTTCCTTCATGACCATTCTGTCATTATCTCTTATCCATTCAATATTCACCAACTTTAAGCCTTTCAGGTTTCCGTTTTCGTCACCTACAAACTCTTTCGTGTTTATTTGCCAATCTCTATCACAGCCTTCTTTATGGGAAGTACTGGTACGAAGCTGCATAGGCCAAAGCGGCCAAGGCGTGCTTTCTGCTCTCTCTGCAGGAGGCATTGGCATAATTTCTATTTGATAAATAGCATTGGCACCGTGTCTGTTAGAAGTACCTACACAGTCAGAACCAGTATCTCCTCCACCAATAACCACGACGTTCTTACCTTTTGCAGACAAATCGCCATTTTGATATTTAGCACCTTGATGATCTACTGAGAAATCGACCTTGATACCTTTACCATCGGCCACTCTCTTGTTTTGCTGACTTAAAAACTCCATTGCATAATGCACCCCTTTAAGTTCCCTTCCAGGAATACTTAAATCTCTAGGTACAGTAGAACCACCGGTTAAAACAACAGCATCAAAATCTCTCTCCAATTGTTCTGCTTTAATATCAACCCCTACATTGGTACTTGTTTTGAATATTACACCCTCTTCAGCCATCACTGCTATTCTTCTATCAATGATGTCTTTATTAAGCTTGAAATCTGGAATACCATAACGCACCAAGCCACCAATTTGGTCAGCTCTTTCAAACAAAGTAACCGTATGACCTGCTTTATTCAACTGAGCAGCCGTTGCCATTCCAGCAGGACCAGAACCAACTACCGCTACCGTTTTTCCTGTTCTTGAAGATGGCGGATTTGCAACAACCCATCCCTCTTCGTAAGCCTTCTCGATAATTGATTTCTCAATATACTCGATAGCAACAGGAGGTTTGTTAATTCCTAAGACACATGAAGATTCACAGGGTGCAGGGCAAATTCTTCCTGTGAATTCTGGAAAGTTATTTGTACTCGCCAAAATTTGATATGCCTGCTTCCAGTTTTCCTCATAAACTGCATCGTTAAATTCTGGAATAATGTTACCCAATGGGCAACCATTATGACAAAAAGGAATGCCACAGTCCATACAGCGAGCAGCCTGCTCATGTGTTTGCTCAGAATTATATTTTTGTTCTACCTCTTGGTAGTCTTTTTTACGTTCTTCAATGCTCCTATATTTAGAAGCTTCTCTTTCGAATTCTAAAAAACCCGTTGGTTTTCCCATTTTATTGCCGTTGTACTTTTTAAAATTGATTTCCTTATGCCGCTTTTGTGGCTTCTGCCTTACTTCTTTCCGCCAAGATACGTTTGTAATCACGTGGATAAACTTTTACAAAGTTTTCCAACTCTGACTTCAAGTCAGCCAAGATAACCTTCGCTACTTCGCTACCCGTGGCTTCCATGTGTTTGGTAATCATGCCTTCCAAAATAGCTTCATCATCAGCCGTCAAGCCTTCTAAATCTACCATTTCTTTATTGCACTTACGATCAAACACTTTGTCCTTGTCGTAAACATAGGCTATTCCACCACTCATACCCGCGGCAAAGTTCTCACCAGTTGGCCCTAAAACAATTACTGTACCACCAGTCATGTACTCACAGCCATGGTCACCTATTCCTTCTACGACTACTCTAGCACCAGAGTTTCTAACCGCAAAACGTTCACCTGCTAGCCCTCTTATAAATGCCTCTCCAGAGGTAGCACCATAGAAAGAAACATTACCAACTGCCATATTTTCTTCTGCTTTGAAAGTAGCTTTTCTATCTGGGTAGACTATCAGCTCAGCACCGCACAATCCTTTCCCAAAATAGTCATTAGAGTCTCCTTCGAGTTCTAACTTCAAACCTTTTGTAGAGAATGCACCGAAAGATTGCCCTGCTGTTCCTCTATATTTAAAGTGAATAGTACCTGCTGGTAATCCTTCTCCTTTATAAAGTTTAGAAATCTTATGAGAAAGCATGGCTCCCACTGTTCTATCCAAGTTATTAATAGGATATTCAGCAGATACAGCTTCTCCATTTTCTAAAGCTGCCTTAGCGTCCTTAATCATTTTCCTGTCTAGAACAAACTCAATTCCATGGTCTTGCTCTTCTTGCTTATATTCTGCCACCTCCGCAGAAATAGGCTCTTTATAGAGAATCTTAGAAAGGTCTAAGTCTTTATATTTCCAATGCTTGATGTCGCTTCTCTTTTCTAATTTCTGAACCTGACCAACCATCTCGTTGACCGTTTTGAAACCTAATTCAGCCATAATCTCACGCATTTCCATGGCGAGGTATGTAAACATATTCACAACATGTTCTGGCTTACCGCTGAATAAAGCTCTTAGCTCTTTTCTTTGCGTAGCAATGCCGACCGGACAAGTATTTAAATGACATTTTCTCATTAAGATACATCCTGCTGCCACTAAGGCCGCTGTTGCCACACCAAACTCCTCTGCTCCTAATAAAGTAGCAATGGCTATGTCTCTACCAGTTCTTAACTGTCCATCCGTCTGCACTACGATTCTGCCTCTCAACTTGTTTTTAACAAGGGTCTGATGCGTCTCTGCCAAACCTAGTTCCCAAGGAAGACCTGCATGTCTTAATGAAGATAAAGGAGAAGCTCCAGTACCCCCGTCATAACCTGCTATCAATACCACATCTGAGTGAGCTTTAGCCACACCCGTTGCAATGGTACCCACACCAGCTTCTGAAACTAATTTCACAGAAATTCTAGCTTCTTCGTTGGCATTTTTTAAGTCATAAATTAACTGAGCCAAATCTTCAATCGAATAGATATCGTGGTGAGGAGGTGGGGATATTAAACCTACACCAGGCGTACTATGACGCGTACGTCCAATCCAATCATCCACTTTATGACCAGGAAGCTGACCGCCTTCTCCAGGCTTGGCACCTTGAGCCATCTTAATTTGAAGTTCTTTGGCGTTAGACAAGTAATAACTTGTTACACCAAATCTTCCAGAAGCCACCTGCTTGATATTAGAAGACATACTGTCTCCGTTTTCCATAGGTGTGTATCTTGATTCATCTTCTCCACCCTCACCAGAGTTTGAACGACCACCAATACGGTTCATCGCTATAGCCAATGTGGTGTGAGCTTCCCAAGAAATAGAACCAAATGACATGGCTCCAGTAGCAAAGCGTTTGAATATTTCTTCTACAGATTCTACTTCATCAATTGAAATAGATTCCGATTGCTTGAAACGCATTAATCCTCGAAGTGTTAAGGCTTCTTTAGATTGGTCGTTTATGAGCTTAGAATATTTTTTAAAAATCTTATACCCTTCGTTAATGTCCTTTTCACCTACCCTAGTAGACTGTTGTAGTAAATGTATAGAGTCTGGATTGAACATGTGCTTTTCGCCACGTTGTTTCCATTGATAAACACCACCTACTTCTAACCTATTGACAGATTCCTTCTCCTCATTAGGATAAGCCACTAGATGTCTAACGATAACCTCCTTAGCGATTTCGTCAATACCTAAACCTCCAATTCTTGAAACAGTGCCTGTAAAATACTTATCAACAACCTTTTGATTAAGACCTAAGCACTCAAAGATTTGAGCTCCTTGATAAGACTGTAATGTCGAAATCCCCATTTTCGAGAAAATCTTCAATAACTCCTTATCTACAGCCTTGATATAGTTATAATATAATTCTTTGTCTGTAAACTCCCCGTCAATCTGACCAGAAGCGTTCATTTTTGTCAATGTCTCAAAAGCCAAATAAGAACATATCGCTGATGCACCATAACCTATTAATGCTGCATAATGATGCGTTTCCCAAACATCAGCCGCTTCTACTACAATACTCGCCTTTCCTCTCAAACCTTTACGGATTAAGTGGTGGTGGATTGCAGATGTCGCCAATAGTGAAGGAATAGCAGCGTGCTCTGAATCTACTGCTCTATCAGATAAAACCAAAATCTCAAAACCATCTCTTATGGCATCTTCGGCATATCTACAAATCCTTTCTATACCAAAAGCCAAAGCTTCGCCTGGGTTTTCTGTGCTGGTATAGAAATAAGTATTGATGGTTTTAGCTTGGAAGCCATCACGATCCACAAATCTCAGCCTATCAAATTCTTTCGGTGTTAACACAGGTTGCTGTAACTGCACCTGACGGCAATGTCTTGGTGACTCCGTTAAAATATTGTCTGCTGTACCTACAAAAGATATCAATGACATGATTGACCGCTCTCTAATAGAGTCAATCGGTGGGTTAGTTACCTGAGCAAATAGTTGTTTAAAGTAAGAAGAAAGGTGCTGACTTTGGCTTGACAAAATGGCCAATGGTATGTCAATCCCCATAGAACCAATTGCCTCTTTACCTAAAGATGCCATGGGTCCTAAAATCAATCTTAAATCTTCAGATGTATATCCCGCTGTTATTTGCCTCTTAAGAAGTTTCTCAGGGCTATAATGCGTATATGGTCTTATAGATTTAGGAAGTTTCTTAATATTGATTTTATGCTTATCAATCCACTCACCATAAGGTTGCCTTGAGCAGATATCAGCTTTTAATTCTTCGTCAGGGATAATTCTTCCCTGCTCCATATCTACCACAAACATTCTACCTGGCTGTAAACGACCTTTAGAAACTACCGTTGATTGGTCTATATCTAAAACCCCTGCTTCTGAAGCCATCACAACGGTATCGTCATTCAGCACCCAGTATCTAGAAGGTCTTAAACCATTTCTATCCAATGTCGCTCCTACCATCTTTCCATCCGTAAATGAAATAGATGCAGGGCCATCCCATGGCTCCATAATAGTAGCATGGTACTCATAAAATGCCTTTCTTACTGGATCCATGGCTTCGTTTCCGTCCCACGCCTCTGGAACCATCATCATCATAACATGCGGAAGAGATCTTCCTGAAAGATAAAGCAGCTCTATGGCGTTATCTAACATAGCAGAATCAGAATTGCCTTTATCACAGATAGGCATAATCATTTCCATTTCTTCCTTCGTGAAGAATTCGGAATAGAAAGACTTTTCTGCAGCTCTAATCCAGTTTACATTACCTTTAACGGTGTTGATTTCACCATTATGAGCAATGAACCTAAACGGCTGAGCCAATTTCCAAGATGGGAAAGTATTGGTAGAGAAACGAGAGTGAACAATAGCAAAGGCCGAAACCACTCTTGAATCTTGTAAATCTGGGAAGTAATATTTTAGTTGGTCTGTAGTTAATTGACCTTTATAAGAAATGGTACGACAAGACAAGCTAGAAATATAAAAGGACTCTCTTACACTTTTAACCGAGTCTCTAATAACCGCAGAAGCAAATTGTCTTAAAACATAAAGCTTACGCTCAAAAATCAGGTCATCCTCAACCGTTTCAGGCATTTTAACAAAAACTTGTTCTACCCACGGCTCCACTTTTAATGAACCTTCTCCAAGCGTCTCGTTGAGCGTAGGAACTTTCCTATAGCCCAAAAGATCAAAGCCTAGCTCTTCTATTTTTCTATTTAGAATTTCTCGGCACTCTTCTCTGGCAATTTCTTGATAAGGGAAGAAAATTTGACCAACACCGTATTCTCCAGCAGATGGCAACTTAAATCCTTTGTTTCGACATTCGGACACAAAAAACTCGTGAGGAATTTGTAACAACAGCCCTGCACCGTCACCCGTATTGGGATCGCATCCGCATGCTCCTCTATGATCCATTCTTTCTAGCATTTGAATGGCATCTGTTACTATTCCATGAGATTTACGGCCTTTCAGATGTGCTCTGAAGCCAATTCCGCATGCGTCATGCTCAAACTCACTGTTATATAAGCCTGAATTTTGTTCTGTTTCAATCATTCCTTATAGTACTCCTGTTATAAAAATGTATGCTGAGTAAAACCGTCTTTATTAGACAAAAATTAGTTAACCCGATAGAGCAAAAATAGTGGTTATATTTTTGGCTCTGCCTTGCAATATAATAACAAAAAAAATTGAGATTGTCAGGTATTCTCCAATTTTAAGGCTGTAATAATAATAAAATACCTTAATCAAAATTTAACATTAGAATAATACAATTCACCAGCAAAATATCAAAGAAATCTACTTGTCTTAACAACTATAAGTCTCTATTTATTCTTTATTTTCGAGAAAAGATGGATAGAAACGTAACTAAAAACAAAAAAGGCAAGCATTTCTGCTCGCCTTTTTTACTAATTCTAAAATGCCTACTTAAACTACAAGACAAAGCCTAAGCCAGCTGTAGTATTACTCATAGGATCTATAAGTATAAATGCACCGTTTGATGGATTCGTTTCATAACTATCTGCAAAGATTTCTCCTGCCGTTTTCAAATTAACCACGCCAATCTCATTCAATTTAATATCATTTCTATCTTCAGATTCTACGAGATGCTGAACATCCAAAACAGAATCAATTGATATTGATTTAGCCTTCTGAATATTAACACCGTGTTGCAAAAGGTAAGTTTTACCGGCAGATAGCGGTGTGCTATCCATCCAACATATCTTAGCCTTAATCGCTTTTTTACCATCCGGTAATACATTAGACCTGGTCAACATATTTCCTCTGCTGATATCAATATCGGTATCCAATGTTATAACCACGGAATCTCCAGCGATAGCTTTATCCAGATTAGTTTCAAACTTTTGAATACTCTTAATAGTAGAACTTTGACCACTTGGTAAAGCCGTTATCTCATCTCCTACCTCAAACTCTCCACTGCTTATTCTACCTGCATAACCTCTATAATCGTGATATTCTTCTGTTTTGGGTCTTACCACATACTGCACACCCATTCTGGCAGGGATGGCGTCAGCACCTGTTCTTACTTGCTTATTTTCTATACTTTCTAAAATACCCAATAAGGAAGCACCATCATACCAATCCATTTTTTCAGACTTGGTGGTAATATTTTCTCCGTACAAAGAAGATAAAGGAATGAAAGTGATTTTTTGACCCTCAAAGCCAGCCTTACCCACCGTGGTTTCAAAATCTTTCTTTATGGTCTCAAAAGACTCGTGGCTATAATTTACCAAGTCCATTTTGTTGACCGCCACTATGACGTTTTCAATCCTCAACAGCTGACTGATGTAATAATGCCTTTTGGTTTGCTCAGAAATACCATTTCTAGAGTCTATCAAAATAATAGAAACGGATGCGTTACTGGCACCAGTAATCATGTTTCTAGTATATTCAAAGTGACCAGGTGTATCTGCTATAATATACTTACGAGTAGGTGTATTAAAGTAAATATGAGCTACATCAATGGTAATACCTTGCTCACGCTCAGCAATCAAACCGTCCGTCAATAAAGATAGGTCTGTAAAGTCTAAGCCCTTTCTCTTTGAAGCAGTTTCTAGAGCCTCTATTTTATCTTTAGTGATAGATTTTGTTTCATACAGTAAACGGCCAATCAATGTGCTTTTACCATCATCTACAGAACCTGCCGTTGCTATTTTTAAAATATCCATTTGTTTCTTCTTAATAATCTTTTGCAGGCCTATCATAGAAAAGACCTACTTTTGAATTTTGTGTTTATATCATTGTCCTCCCAGTCCGCCTACAGGCAGGGACTTCGTTCGGACGGACTTTAGAAATAACCTTGTTGCTTACGTTTCTCCATTGCCGCTTCAGAACGTTTATCGTCTATTCGAGCACCTCTTTCTGAAATTTCTGCACTCAGAATCTCGTCAATGATAGAATCTATATTATCCGCAGTAGACCTAACTGCAGCTGTACAGCTCATATCTCCCAAGGTTCTAAATCTTACGGAGTCTTCGTAAACCTCCTCATCGTCCGATTTATTCACAAATTCGGACTCAGACCATATCAAACCATCTCTATCAAATACTCTTCTTTTGTGAGCAAAGTATACAGAAGGTATTTCAATCTGCTCTTCTTTGATATAATTCCAAACGTCTAATTCTGTCCAGTTAGAAATAGGAAAAACTCTTACATTTTCTCCCATGTCTATCTTCCCATTAAGCATATCAAACATTTCTGGTCTTTGCTTCTTAGCATCCCATTGACCAAAATCATCTCTTACTGAGAAGATTCTTTCTTTGGCTCTGGCTTTCTCTTCGTCTCTTCTGGCACCTCCCATACAGGCGTCGTATTTGCCATTTTCAATAGCCTCTAAGAGCGTCACCGTTTGCAAAGCATTTCTACTCGCGTATTTACCAGTTTCTTCTTTTACCTTACCTTCATCTATAGACTGCTGTACACTACCAATTTGAAGGTCAAGACCTAATTCCGCCACCAATTTATCTCTAAACTCGATGGTTTCTGGGAAATTATGACCCGTATCCACATGTAAAAGAGGAAATGGAATTTTACCCGGATAAAAGGCTTTTTGAGCCAATCTTACCAAGGTGATAGAATCTTTACCACAAGAAAAAAGTAAAACAGGCTTCTCAAACTGAGCAGCCACTTCTCTCATGATGTAAATTGCTTCGTCTTCTAACTGTCTAGGAAAACTCCTATTGCTATCTTCTAAAATCATCGTATTACTATACTATTAAAAACTAAATTCTATTTTATTCAAATGGCGTATGCTATTTCACAGCATGTAAACCACATTCTTTTTGCGACTCCTCCCAGTACCATCTACCTGCTCTAGGATGCTCTCCTTCTGCAATAGCCCTGGTACATGGTGCACAGCCTATACTCACAAAACCCTTTTTATGCAAACTGTTCTGAGGTACTTTATGCTCTTTTAAATAATCCTCCATGTCTTCAAAAGACCAATCTATCAAAGGATTGAACTTATGCACTTGATTGGCCTCATCCCATTCCCAAATCTTCATATCGTTGCGATTGTCAGACTGGTCTGCTCTTAGACCTGTAATCCAGACATCCGCATTTTCCAATGCCCTCTTTAAAGGAACTATTTTTCTCAAAAAACAACATTCCTTTCTGTCTTCTACAGAATTATAAAAACTATTGAAGCCCTTGGTTTTAACTAAATTTTCTATGGCAGCCGTTTCAGGAAAGTAAGTCGTAAACTCCTTTTTATATCTGGCTTTAGTTTTATCCATCACCTCATAAGTTTCCTGGAAATGTCTCCCAGTATCCAGGGTAAAAACTTCTATTGGTAAATCTTTGGAAAAGATGGCATGCGTAATAGCCTGATCCTCTTGTCCAAAAGAGCTAGAAAAAACGATGTTTGAATGGTTTTCTACCACCCAAGCTAATCTTTCCTCCAAACTTTTATTTAATAATTCTTCCATAATCTAAATCCTTAAAAGAAAACCCCTACAACATTTATTAAACTCACCAACATCACCACCACTGCCACTGTAACCATTAATACTTTTTGTGGAATGAACTTTACGAGGTAGGCTCCTAAAGGAGCGGCAAAAATACCACCAATTATTAAGGCGGCAATAAGTTGCCATGCCTGAGTATCTACAAAAAGCATAAAAATACCTGTACTAAAGAAAGCGACAAAAAACTCTGCGGTATTCACAGTCCCAATTGTTTCTTTGGCTGGATTACCTTTACTTAAAAGATTAGAGGTCACTAAAGGCCCCCATCCACCACCACCTATCGCGTCAAAAAAACCACCATAAAGGCCTAAGAAACCAAGGTTTTTATTCACGGGTGCTAAGGGCTTTGCCTTAAAGGCTTTCATGAAAATCATAACCCCAAGAAAAACCAGATATGCCGAAATGTATGGTTTAATGAAATCACCATCAATCACTTCAGAAATAACATATGCTCCTACCATGGCTCCAACAACCCCCGTCAGTACTATTCTGAAAAACATTTTCTTATCAATGTTTCCTAAAAAAATATGTGAAAGACCCGAAACTCCTGCTGTGAAAACTTTGGCGGTGTGTACGCCCGCTGTGGCATAAGCAGGCGGCACGCCCACGGTCATCATCATAGAACTGCAGGTTGCACCATAGGCCATACCTAAAGAACCATCAATTAGCTGAGCCAGAAAACCGATAAAAATGAAAAAGTAAAAGTTAGAATCTAAAACAAAAGTATTGGTATCAAAATCAACATATACGCGATAAATCAAAACGGCAGCTAAAGCCAACTTCATGATAACCATAAAAACCGCGATGGTTTTGAAGTTAATAAGGTCGCTTAGCGAAAGAGCTAGTTTTTTCATCTAAATTAAGCCACTCTTTGATATAAGGAGATTTGTTGTTTTAATGCGGTACCAAATCCATTTTTAAGAGCATTGACCACCTCTCCTATAACTATGACAGCTGGATTACTCAGACCGTTTTCTCCTGCCAAGTTTTCAAGATTTCCAGCTAAGCCAATTGCCATTTTCTCGCTATCCGAGCTTACGTTTTGAATAATAGCGGCAGGTACATGACTTCTTTCTAAAGAAGAATAAATCTCTTGAATTTCATTCAATTTGCTCATGCCCATTAATATAACCAAGGTAGAATTTGACATCGCTGCCAATTTCACATCCGAGCTTAGGCTGCCATCCGATTTATGACCGGTAATTACCCAATATCCATCGGCATGATTTCTATCTGTAAGAGGTATTCCAGATAAACCAATAGAGTTTACAGAAGAAACCCCGGGGATATATGCCGTTGGAATGCCTCTATCTGTGGCATAATTAATTTCTTCCACTCCCCTTCCAAAAACAAAGGGGTCTCCACCTTTCAATCTTACCACGTGACCCTTCTCAATAACCTTTGCTACAATTAAGTCATTGATTTGATCTTGAGAAATCCCTCTTTTATGACCTCTTTTTCCCACATAAATTAATTCTGCAGAAGAGGCATATTCCAAAAGATCTTTAGATGCCAAATGATCATATAAAACCACATCTGCACTTTGAAGTGCTTTAATGGCTTTTAAGGTAATTAATTCAGGGTCTCCTGGACCCGCCCCCACTAATGTAAGTTTCGGCGAAATCATTAGGCCAGTTTTAAATTTAGTGCGTTTCTGTATGACATTGCTTTTTCTAAGAAGGCTTTACCTTCCGCTAAGTATGTATTTGCAAAATCTAAAGAAGGCTCGTTCTTTTTAATTTGTAGTATTTGCTCTGCAACCAATCCACCAAACTCTTCTTTATAATTTTCGTCAAAATCTGCAATAACACCCATTTGTGTATTGGTTTTAACACCTTTATCTATCAAAAGACCTTTGGCAGCGTTAACCTGAGATGCATAAGTATGGTAGATAGCATCTGCATATCTATTTTCATTAATGGCCGCTTGAGCGTTATCCAATTTCTCTTCGGATTCTAAGAATAATATCCCTACTAAATCCACAATCACAGAAGCACATTCTCCTACACCAATTTCTGTTTTAAATTGCTCTTCACGTCCCCAGTCTACAAAATCGGTTTCTTGAAGTTTATCTAAATCTGCTAGAGGTTTTAAGATGTCATAGAAATAAATCTTACCCTGACGGTCATAATAATCATTAAAACGCTCTCCTTGATTGGCATTATCTGCATAGTCTTTCAACACGTACCTTAATACATCTGGTCCCTTTTTACTAGGAACTTTAATGACTTTATCTGCGGCTCTCCCTTCACCATTTCCAATGGTTCCACCACCCAATAAAACCTGTAATGCAGGCAACACCCTCTTATCTGCGGCACGCATGCTACTACCATGAAATCCGATGTTGGCCACACCATGTTGACCACAAGAATTCATACACCCTGAAATTTTAATGAGGATGTCGTTATTATTGATAAGGGCAGGAAATTCATTTTCAATAACTTCTTCTAATACTTTAGTAACAGCTGTACTGTCTGAAATAGCCAAGTTACAAGTATCTGTACCCGGACACGCTGTAATATTTACGACGCTGTTAGCTCCAGCCTCTGCATAACCGAACTGAGCCAAAACACTAAACACATAATCAAGGTTACCTTCAGGTATATTTCTAAAGAAAAGACCTTGATTGATAGTTACCCTCATATCGTTACCAATATATCCTTCAAGTTGATCCAAAAGGTTTCTAGTATCTGTGGTATTGATATTACCTAAAGGAACTCTAACAAAAACGCCAAAAAGGCCTTCCTGTTTCTGGGAAATAACATTGGTAGCCTTCCAGTTTTCGTATTTCTTTTTATCTTCAATTTCAACAGTACCCTCAACCGTCTTATACGCTAATTCTGGGGCATCCGTTATGGTATTTATTTCAAATACTTTCGATTTCAAAGCAGCTCTTTCTTCTTCTAAAAGCTCCATGAAAGCTTCAAAACCAATCTTGGCAATTAAGAATTTCATTCTTGCCTTGTTTCTACTATTTCTTTCGCCATGGCGATCAAAAACACGAAGAATAGACTCAGCCAATGGAATTATCATATTTTCTGGAAGAAACTCATAAGCGACATCCGCCATTCTCGGCTGTGCACCAAGTCCCCCCCCTACAACAACCTTAAACCCCCTCTGACCATCTTGCACTTTGGCAATGAACCCAATATCATGCATATAGGCCAAAGAAGTATCCTCATCAGTATTTGAGAAAGAGAATTTCATCTTACGACCCATCTCTTGACAGATAGGGTTTCTCAAGAAATATTCGAAAGTAGCGTGAGCATGAGACGTTAAATCAAAAGGTTCATTTTTATCCACGCCAGAAGTAACAGAACCCGTGACATTACGAACCGTATTACCACAAGCCTCTCTTAGGGTTACATTATCTTTTTCTAGTTCTGCCCACAACTCAGGCGTTCTGTCCAAACTCACATAGTGAATCTGAATATCTTGTCTGGTAGTGAAATGCATCATTCCAGTAGAATATTCATCAGAAACCGCACAAATCCTTCTCCACTGGTCAAAAGTCATCTTTCCGTATGGAAGCTTAATCCTTATCATCTGAACGCCTTCCTGACGCTGACCATATACTCCTCTGGCTAAACGGAGACTTCTGAATTTATCATCATCAATCTTCCCTTCCTTAAACAATTGGATTTTTCTACCAAGATCCAATATGTCCTTTTCTACTATTGGGTTTTCTAATTCTGTTCTAAAGCTTTGCATTATAATATGATTTCCTTTTGTGAGAACTGACTGCAAATTTATTAATAATCTACTAAACTAATAGACTTAGTAGATTAAAAGTTCAAAAAACTTCTAATTAATTTGATAAATCGCTCCCTGGATAGCCATTTCAACGTTTTTGTAGATACTTCGAGCTTCGGAAAGATGACCTTCTTCAGTCTTATACCTTGAAGAAAGGTGTCCTAAAATCATTTTTTTAACACCTGCGTCTCTGCCTATTTTAGCTGCTTGCTCTGCGGTACTATGTTGTGTTTTTTCTGCTCGGTCTTCCAATTCTTTTGTAAAAGTAGCTTCATGATAGACCAAATCCGAACCTGCAATAATAGGAATAATCTCAGGATTGTAGGCCGTATCTGAGCAGTAAGAAAAAGACCTAGAAGGCTCTCCTGGCTTTGTATATTCCTTGGATTTGTAAACTTCGTCTGTAAGCGGATCCACTACATCTAAACCTTCTCTTAACTGATGAATAAAAGGGATAGGAAATCCCTCTGGAAGTTTTTCGGCCCTTATATGTCTCTTTCCAGCTTTTGAAGATAACTTAAAACCTGTGCATGGCACCCGATGAATAAGTGGAATACTCTCTATAACAAAATCCTTCTTTTCAAAAAGGACTTCCGATTTTGAATTGTCCGTTGCTATAAAATTCAGTTCAAAATTTAATTGGGTATTCGCTGCTAAAAATTGGATATTCAATATTTCTTGAAGTGCAGGTGGCCCAATAAGCGTTATTGGTTCAGCACGACCACTCAGGTTCATACTTGAGAGTAATCCTATTAACCCAAAATAATGGTCCCCGTGTAAATGACTAATACAGATGGTTTTCAGTCTACTAATCTTTACTGATTTTTCTAGAAGTCTGTGCTGCGTACCTTCTCCACAATCTATTAGAATATGCTCATTATCAAATGATACTAAGAATGCAGAAGGATTTTTACCTAACTGAGGCGAGGCTGAACCAATACCTAATACTGTTAATTTCAAAATTTTTATTTTCTATTATTCACCCATTTCTTCCAGAAATTGGTTTTCTAAATCATTCATAAAAATGGCTTCCTTGGCTTCATGGAAAGTAGGCAGGTAAAGAACATGCTCTATTTCTGGATTCTTAGAACCTGTCAGCACCAGCAGTCCCTTATAATCCTTTATTCTTTCATCCCACTTTTTAAGCATATCTATATCAGACGGTGTAAAAGCGTGCTCCCCATAATCTACCACTAAAGACAACGCTCCAAGTTGAATGTCAGAAGCCAAAGCAGCTAAAGACTTGCCGCCCTCTTCTGCTACCACTGTAATAATCTCTTCTACTCCTTCTATTTTAAAGCCCATTTCAAATTTCCAGGATTAAATTTTTAATTGACTAACTACTTATGCAACACTTATGTACCTGCACTAATTCCATTTAACTTGTATAAAAAAACTCTTTTTACACAGCAAATATGACGACTAGGGTCATGACAACGACTGCAGACCACTCTTTCCTAAATTGGAGAAATCAAGCTCACTAATATATTTCTGAGCTATCCATCCTCTTATTCTTTTATATTTTTCAATTCCCAAATTTTGGCATCCACCAAAAATCTAAACCAGAACCCCTGTAAAAAGTGAAATATCAAACCAGGAATGCCCTCTCTAAAACCACCCTTCAGTATATAACGATGGAAGAAATAGAGAAAAACCCTTAAGAATGGCGGATAAGAATAGTATTTCATCCTTTGATAACGCCTTTTCTCCATTTCGTTACCATTTTTGAGTGCCTGTACCCTACCTTCTCCTTTATTAAGTTGGTAAGCCATTACATCCTCGGCCTCCAAGCTTGACCATTTATTATGCCGCTGGGTAAATACCGTTAAAGACTCCGTAATGATATCAATCACATTAGACTTTAACACCAGGCACTTTCCCGTGATAAGAAAATGCTGGTCGTACTTTTTCAATTCACATTGCCCAAAACCCTTTCTGAAAATAATGCCATGATAAACAGGAAAATGCCCACCTCTTTTAATCCACTTTCCTAAAAACATCGTTCTTCTAGAAGCCATAAATCCATTTACCTCTTCAGGAATTCCTTTAGAAAAATGCTCGGTTAATTCCTCCTTCAGTTCTAACATAACGCGGTGATCCGCATCTAGATTAAGGATAAAGTCGTTCGAAATCTCTAAATTGTCAAATGCCCAATTTCTTTGAATACTATAATTTTCAAAGGCGTTTTGAACTACTTTTATTCCTGGGTATTCCTTAAGCAATTCTAAGGTACGATCAGTCGAAAAAGAATCTACTACGAAAATCTCTCCAACCCATGAATAAAGACTATCAATACAATCTTTGATATTCTTCTCTTCGTTGAAAGTCAGAATGACGGCTGTAATGGGAAGTTTCTTTGCAATAGCTATCTCAGTCATGAGGCAAATATAATTTTTTGTTTTTCGCAAAAGCATTCAAAGAGCTATATTTTTATTCCTAAATTTGCCTAAACACCGAAACTCAAACTTCATAAATGAGGATTTTACTGATTCATCAGTTTCTTTGGTCGCATTACAAAGCAGGCATATTTACAGAATTAGAAAAAATTGTCAAGGATAATCCTAAAGACGAACTTCGAATTATCCAAACGGCTAAATATGAAAAAGCTCGGTTAGATTTTGGAGAAGCGGATACCTCTATTCATACTTATGAATATGAACTCCTTTACGATGACGTTTACGAAAACACCAAGTATTTTGATAGAGTTAAGAAGGTTTTTACAAGAGTAAAATCTTTTAAACCTACTGTTATCGTGCTTCCAGGGTACTATGAGCCTGCCATGGTGACCATACATTTTATAGCTAAACTTCTAGGTATAAAAATAATTTTGGCCGTAGACTCCACAGAAAGCGACAATCCAAATAAATGGTATGCAGAACTTGTTAAAAAAATCATAGTGTTTTTTGCTGATGGTTTTTTCTGTTATGGAAAAAAATCTGCCGACTACATGCTAAAACTAGGTGCTCCTGAGAGAAAAATATTAATGAGGCGAAATTCAGTTAACAATAATCTGGTTGCTAAAATACATGCTGATTTCAAAGCCTCTGAAGAATTTCAAACAGAAAGAAGTAAGTATTCAAAGTATAATTTCATTTTCGTTGGTAGATTTTTAGACATCAAAAACCTGAAAAGATTGATTGAATCCTTCCGGAATTTAGAAAACGCAAATGACTGGGGCTTAATTTTAGTAGGCGACGGTCCTTTAAAAAAAGGCATTCAGGAGGATTATAAATCGTTAAAAAATCTATTTATACTCCCTCCTCAAGAATGGCATGGTGTTCCCGAAAAACTGGCATTAGCTAATATCTTAATTCTGCCTAGTTATTCAGAACCATGGGGTCTGGTCACCAATGAAGCTATGGTTTGTGGAATGCCCGTAATAGTATCCAAGCAGTCTGGTTCTTCGGCTGACTTGGTAAAGAATAACGCCAACGGTTTTACGTTTGACGCCTTTTCTGAAAATGAATTGCAGAATGCTATGCAATTTTTTGTTGACAATCCAAAGAAAATAGCAGCCTTCGGAAAATCATCGGAAGAAATAATTACTACTTTTTCGCCAGAAAAAGTGGCAGAAGAAATGTATAATGGTTTTATGAAACTGCATCTGGCTCAATGAACCTATTAAACCTATTTCTAAAACATCGAGATGCCTTTGCCATTAGCATGGTTTTCTGTAGTGGACCTTTAAATTATGCCATAAGGGATGGCATAGGTCTGGCACCTAATAGTACCGCATTCTCTACTTTATTTATGCTAGGGGGTATTTTCTTGGTATTACCATTCCGGAATTTCAAGACCCTTTATAGAAATGACACACCGCTTAATTTCTTAGGTATTTCTTTTCTTGTAATGGTTATCATATACATGATTGTATACCCGGCACATAGGTATATGTCCCTTTCATTATTCATTTACGACTACTTCGTCATTGGCATTGTACTGTATTTTTATTTCTATCTGGCTACTGTAAGAGAGTCCTACCTAAGGATGAACTTCCTGAAGATTTGTATGGTCATATCTATTCTTGGTTCTATAGGCC